>DADN01000292.1:0-217 GCA_002509665.1 Methanobacterium sp. UBA8 | reverse complement strand
CGTTTAAAGAACCGGATATTGCATTGTAAGATGCACCTGTAGCATGATTTAAATCATTCTGGATCAAAGAATCATTTTTGTTTTTAATCCACATGTTCCAGCTTTTTGTCCCGTTTAAATCACCATTATACATGGTGGAATTTAAACTTCCTGTAACTTCGTCTATTTCTGGCTTTAAAAAGCTGGCTTTTGCCTCATAGATAACGTGTTGGAGTCC
>DADN01000165.1 GCA_002509665.1 Methanobacterium sp. UBA8 | reverse complement strand
GCTGCAAATAGCTTAAATTAATTAAAAAATAAAAATAAGATTAGTACAGGTTATTATCCTGTCTTTTCAATTTTTAAAGTGACATAGTCGCCTATTTTTCCAACATCTTCAATTGAAACCCTTAAATCTGATCCTAAAATTCCTGAAGATATGTATATGGCTTCTATAGCCCATTTTTCAGCATCTAAATCTAAATCAGAAACTTTTCCTACTTCAAATGCATTTTTATCAATGACTTTTTTTCCTAAAACTTCTGTTGCTTTCATAGAAATTTTTCTCCATTTGATGTTTATTTAGATAAAACAGCCCTTTTCCCTTTATTAATATAACCTTTAAAATATTTAAACATTCGCCCGGTCATTTTGAATCAGAATATAATTTTTATTTGTTATTTTTTGTATAATACGCTATAATTAAATAAAAATTGGTATAATACTCTATAATTAAATAAAAATCAAACTTTTTTTTGACTTTAATTAAATATATCTAAGATAAAATATAATAACTTAGTTTAAAGCAATTTATTAATAGTTTGCAGGTTAATTATACATATATAAAGCATACATAGATGATTTGAAGGTATTAATTAACATTAAAGAGTAATCCATGGATTTTACGGAATTGATCAATAGTTTATAGTGCATTATACATAGATAAAACATAAGATGGATTATTTAAAGATATTAATAAACAGTAAAAAGTAATCAGTGAATTTTATGATAAAAGTAGTGTATGATATTAAAGTTTATAGGGAAGCTTTGAAAGATATTATAAAAGCAGACGATGTTGTGGTGGAACTTGGATGTCATGTTGGAAATTCCACAAGAATTCTCTCTGAACTTGCACCAGAAGGCAAAATTTTCGCCCTGGATAATAGTCCTGAATCAGTAGAAAGTATGGGAAAGTTATGCCGGGAATACAAGAACGTGGAATTTAAAAAAGCTGATGTAAGGCTTCATGAAACACTGGAATATGTTTTAAAAAAGATCAAAACATGTGATGTTTTATCTGTAGATCTTGGAGGGGGATATCACCCAGATACAACTTTCAAGGTATTTTTCATATGGGCATCAAGTTTAAAACCTCGAGATACCATAATAAGAAATAGAGGTCTTCTTGACTTCATACATTCATCAAAAACAGAAGAAATGATAAAATCTGAACATGGTTGGTTAGAATCATCAGGTAAAGATGGTGTCCCGCCAAGGTTAAAAGAATTTACACTCTGGTCATCTAAAATTAAGTAGGAGGATGTCTAATGATTGGTAAAAAGATTAGAATTGAAAGAATAATAAACAGAAAGACAGGAAGAACGGTAATAGTACCAATGGATCATGGTGTTTCCATAGGGCCAGTAGCAGGTATTGGCAACATGTGCGAAACCATTGATGAGGTTGCAAGTGGAGGAGCAAATGCAGTTTTAATGCATAAAGGGATGGTTGGAACCGGTCACAGGGGATACGGTCGAGATATTGGCCTTATAATTCATTTATCAGCCAGTACATCATTAAGCCCTGACCCAGATCATAAAGTACTGGTCACAACAGTTGAAAAAGCCTTAAAAATTGGTGCTGACGCTGTATCTGTCCATGTAAATGTTGGATCTGATATGGAGCCAGAAATGCTCGAAACACTTGGAATAACTTCTGAAATTTGTGATGAATGGGGAATGCCCCTAATTGCTATGATGTACCCAAGAGGGGAGAAAATCGACAGCGAACACCATGTCGACGTTGTAAAACTTGCTGCAAGAGCTGGAGCAGAACTTGGAGCAGATATAATAAAAACAAATTATACTGGAAACCCAGATACCTTCAGGGAAGTTGTTGGGGGATGTCCGGTCCCTGTAGTAATAGCTGGAGGGCCTAAAGTTGAAACAAATGAACAGCTCCTTCAAATGGTGAAAGATTCTGTAAATGTAGGCGGAGCAGGTGTTGCAATTGGAAGAAATGTGTTCCAGGCTGAATCACCTAGAAAAACTACAAGGGCTATTGCAGAAATTGTCCACAACAACATGGAAGTTGAAGAGGCCCTGAAGATAATTGAAGGGAAATAAAATAAATTGCAAGATTATGGATGGTTTATTAATATGAAATTTGCATGGATCATGGCAGAAGGCAGTAGCTGGGATGAAAAGAAAGGTATCATTACCACAGCACTGGAATCAGGGATAAATTACGTTGTTGACTTTGATGATGTTGAAAATATACAGAAATTAGGAAATATAAAAGTAGTCTCAGACAACAAAGAAGCTGATATAGTCCTGGTAGGTAGAAAAAGTGAAGGGGACGGTACGCTCCCACTTCCAGATAGCTTATCGCAGTCAAGAGATTTAGCAGCTATAAATGAATTGAAAAGTGAAGGAAAAACAGTTGCAGCATATATTGAAATTACAAGTAAAAGACTTGAAAAACTCGCATCTGAAGCTGGAAGAACTGCAGATTATGTGATCCTTGTAGGAAAAGATTGGAAAATTATTCCTTTAGAAAACATTATAGCAGACTTGCAAAAAGAAAATGTTAAAATAATTGCTGCTGTTCCTGATTATGAGGAAGCAAGGCTTGCTCTTGAGACATTAGAGCATGGTACAGATGGAGTGCTGCTTTATACCTCAGATATACCTCAAATTAAAAAAGTTGCATCTTTAATTGAAAAAATTGAATCAGAACATTACAATCTTGTACCTGCTACAGTAACTCTTGTAAAACCTGTAGGTTCTGGAGATAGAGTTTGTGTTGACACCAGTTCCATGATGTCTATTGGAGAAGGAATGCTCATTGGATCTTATTCCAGGGGATTGTTCCTTGTACACAGTGAATCAATGGAAAGTGAATATGTGGCTTCACGCCCGTTCAGGGTAAATGCAGGTCCAGTACACGCATATGTGATGACTCCGAACAATAAAACAAGATACCTTTCAGAAATTGAAACTGGCGATGAAGTTTTAACTGTAGATAAAGAAGGTAACACCAAAACTGCTATTGTAGGTAGAGTTAAAATTGAAAAAAGACCGTTAATGCTTATTGAAGCAGAATATGAAGGTGTTAAAATAAAGACACTGCTTCAAAATGCTGAAACCATAAGGCTTGTCAGCGAAGAAGGAGAACCAGTATCGGTTGCAGATATTAAAGCTGGCGATAAAGTTATGGTTTATTTAGATAAAGGCGCAAGACATTTTGGAATGTCCATTGAAGAGACTATAATTGAAAAATAGACAGCGCTTAGAAAAGTTCTTGAATATGGAATATTTAATTACAAATATTCTATTTTGATAGTCTAAGCTTAAACAGACATTGAATTCCATTTCTCAAAAAACAAAGCATGCAAACACAACATGTTTGCTGTGTTAAAATCATGGATTTTGACAGTTTTTAGCCACAAAATCAAAAATTTTGCAGGTCTACGAAACTCTCGAAATTCGTAGAATTTCGGAGCACAAACACAAAGTGTTTGCAAGCTACGTTTCGTGACCCCGAAAATCTATGATTTTCATGGGCTTTTTAAACCCATTAAATTTTTTGGCATGGTTTTAAATGAATAAGATTTTAAGATTATGGGAGGAATAAAATGTCAGATTATGAAGTTGAATTAGTTACTCCTGAGGCAAAAGATAGGACTGCTGATGAACTGGCCAGTGAAATAAGGTTTGAAAGAAAAGCAAATATTCATGGGGCTTGTGTAAAGCTTTTAACTGATAATGAGAGCTTTAAAGATGAATGGGAAGATAATTTTAAGTTCATGAATGAAGACGTACGCCCCCATGCAAAGGTATTCTCTATAGAAGATGGGGGAGATCTTCAGGTAATGTACGATCCAACTGCAAAGGTAGCCATAGTAAAAAACTGTGATTACTACGGTTGGATTAAGAGCATAGCACTTGCTGTAATATCGGATTTTTTTGAAGATTATCATTCTATACATAGGAGATATTCTGTTCATGGGTCTGCTGTAGACTATATGGGGCATGCCATTGCAATTATCGGACCACCAGGTACTGGAAAAACAACTTTGACCTATGGTCTGCTTCAAAATGAAAACTGCAACTACATTTCAGACGACTGGTTTTTTACACGTATGTTCAGCAATGCATCGGTGATCTATTCTTCAGAAAAGAATTCATATATTCGAGATGACCTGGCAGATGTATGGAAAACATTTGCAGAAGAAGTTAAAAGGGTTAAGCTTGATGTAAAAGGCAGGGGAATTGCTGATGTGAGCACCTTATTTGATGGGCGTATTCGAGAAACTTCAACACTTAAAACAGTGGTGCTTCTGGAGAGAAACGAAAAAAATCCTCCATTTAGGAAATTAAATCCAGATGAAGCTTTGGACTACATGATAAAGCAGGATTTTTGTAATCCACATCAAATGATAAGGGATGCAAGGAAATTTAATTTAAGGGTGAACTTTTTTAAGGAATTATTTGCAAAAAATGAAGTATACATGTTGAATACAATAGAAACTCCTCAAGAGAGTCTTGCCAGAATAATTGATCTTGCAGAAAGGTGATTTTTATGAGGGCATTTTTAGCTGCAGAAATTGATGAAGAACTCAAAGAGAAAATAGCAGATGTGCAAAAACAGTTAAAGGAAGCTGATGCACCAGTAAAGTATGTAGAACCTCACAACTTGCATTTTACCCTCAAATTCTTTGGTGAAATAGATGAGGATAAATCTGAAGAAATTGTAAAGGTAGTGGAAGCTAAAGTGCAGAACTACTCTCCATTTGAACTTTTTATCAAGGGTGTTGGTATATTTCCAAACCCAAGGTATATTAGAGTAGTGTGGCTTGGTGTGGAAGATTCAGGCCCATTTTCAAGGTTACAAATGGCTCTGGATGAAGATTTCCAGAAAATGGGATTTAAAAAAGAGAAAAGCTACGTACCGCACCTTACAATGGGACGGGTTAGAGGCGCTAAAAATAAAGACGCCCTTTTATCCAGGATTGATGAATTGAAAGATGTAGAAATTGGAAAAATGCCAATTGAAAAGCTTTTACTTAAAGAAAGCGTGCTTAAGAGTGATGGGCCGGTTTATACTACTGTAAACGAATTTGATCTTTAGCTAATTTTATAAACTGTGAAATAGTATAATTTTACAGTATAAATTTATTTGGTGAATATTTTGGAAAATATCGATTTTAACAACATACTGAAGGTAATAAAACCTACACAAGAGGAAAATGAAAGTGTAAAGTCCTTATCGGATAAACTGATTAATATTATAAACAAAATTGCAAGAGAAAATGGCATTGATGCAGAAGCAACACTTGTAGGATCAGTGGCTAAAGGTACATGGCTTTCAGGGAAAGCTGATGTCGATATTTTCATGAAATTTCCTTTAAGTACTTCAGAAGATGATTTAAAAAAAGATGGATTGAAGTTAGGAGATAAATGTATCAAGGAGATGCATGGTAAGCATGAGTTAAGATATGCTTCTCATCCATATATTACTGGATTTATTGAAGGGTTTGAAATAGATTTTGTACCGTGTTATATAATTAAAAGCGCTGAAGAACTTAAATCGGCAGTTGATAGGACTATACTGCATACAGAATATGTACTTGCAAATTTAGAGGAAAACCAGAAGGACGAAGTTCTGCTTCTTAAAAAATTTATGGGCTCTATCCACACATACAGCGCAGAATTCAAAGTCGGCGGATTTTCAGGATACCTATGTGAACTTCTAATAATTCATTACGGTTCATTTTTAGATGTTTTAAAAGCTGCAAGCAATGAATGGAGACCTAATTATAAAATAGATATTGAAGAATATGGAACTGGTGAGCTTTTCAGTGAACCACTTGTAGTTATTGACCCTACCGATAAAAACAGGAACGTTGCCGCAGCTTTAAAGCTCCAAAAGATGTCTGAATTTATTGTTGCCTCACGAAATTTTCTTGATAGTCCAAAAGAGGAATATTTCTTTGATAAATATATGGATATAACTAAAAGTGAAATAAAAACTGAATTTGGAAGCAGAGAAACCAAAACATTTTTGATCAAATTTAAACCTCCTGAAATCCCTGCAGATGCCCTTTATCCACAGATCAAAAAGACTGAAAATTCCTTAAATGGAGTTTTAGAAAGGGAAGATTTCAAAGTATTCAGTGCCGATTCATGGACAGATGAATCACAAAATGTTATAATACTACTTGAAATGGAAATATGGAAACTTCCACAGGTAAAAAAACATTTAGGTCCTTTTGTATGGTCAAAAGGCCATCAAATTAAGTTTATGGAAAAATACAATGATAAAGCATACGTGGAAGAAAACAGGTGGGTTGCAGAAGTTGACAGGAAATATAAAGAGGTTAAACCATTCCTTGATAATATTTTAGTTGAAAACAAGATAGGATTTCTTAAATTCGGGAAACATATCAAGGCTGAAATTTTAAAGAAATATGAAATAGTTGATATTCTGGAGTTTTTAGATTCTCCGGACTGCAGTGAAGATATGCTGCTCTTCTTTTACGAATATCTAAATAAAAATGTTTACTTGTGGAGATAGTTCAATCCTTTCGTTCCCACACAAATTTAGGCACAGCATCCTTAAACGGGTCAAAAGTATTGATATTTTTAACTTCTGTGCATCTCATACTAACCTTAGAATGTAAAGATGATGGAAGCCTGAGAATCCTTTTAAGGTCTATTGATACTTTTCCATCAACTAAGCTCATGTTTAATGATGCTATACTGCTTATTAGTTTATTATAATTTCTAGCGCCTGTTTTCGGGTGATTAGGATCTAGTTTATTTAAAAAAAGTCCCCATTGATCATCTTCTATTAATTTTCTATTTTCAAGGGTTTTATTAAGGAGATTTTTGCTGATGCCTTCAACTTTAGAGTCTTTGGTTAGATGAAGGATTGAATATTTGATTCTATCTGTAAATACCTTTGGATATCCGAAGGGGATAGAATAGGGCCGGAGGGTATAAATTTGATCTCTATTTTCATACTTATCGTTAGGAACATCTGCCCCTACAACATATTTTAAAACCTGAGACCTCACATCACTGTCCATTTCCATAACAGACTCGTCAAGAACACGTATGTGGTATCCTCTGCCAGAATAGCTCAGGTGAATATTTTTTAAACCTAAATCACTTTTTAAAGTGTCTATAATGTTTCCTACGATTTCTTTGGCTTCATTTAAGCATATTTCACAAACATTATCGCAGTTACAGGTTCTGATGGGAATGTCTTTTGCGTCAACATCAAAAACAAGNNTTAGCGTCAACATCAAAAACAAGTTCTGCCTTTATCCATCCTTCTCTTTTTCGCGGCTTTTCGTAAAAAGCAACTGAGCAGTACGCTGCAAAAGGGGTTTTGGATCTTAAAAATCTCCTAAGATATTCTGGAGAATTAAAAGTTTTGTACCTGTCGTTGGGACCTCTTCCAAAGTGGTCAAACCCAAATTCCCGGTTTTCAAGCTGCTCCAATACAAAATCAGGAACCTGATTAACATCCCATTCTTCTTTGTAGTATATCCTGCGCTCATCAGGAGTTGCTTGTTTGAAAAATTCCATGAGTTTACCCTTTATTTAATTATTAACTTTATAATTTACCTAAATAATTTTATTTCTCCCTCATTTTTCTATTGTAATAAGAAAGAGGATTAGTTATACCTTTACATGTCTTATCTGGTTTGCATAGATTTGGCATGTTTAATTTAACCTTTTCACAGCTCATTGGGGTGTACCATGTTGTTTCCCCCTCATGTTGAAG
>DADN01000212.1 GCA_002509665.1 Methanobacterium sp. UBA8 | reverse complement strand
CATAGTCCCATAATTCTCAATAGCGCCGCCAATGTTAGTTGCATGGTTATTTGTGAAAGTGCAGCCTTCAATAGTACTGGTACCTTTGCTCCATATAGCGCCACTTTCTGCAGTATTATCTTCAAAAGTACTGATATTTACATAAAGGATTTCTTCATTGTAGATAGCACCACCATCACCGTCAGTAATTTTATTATCCGCATTGTTATTTGTGAAAGTACATGTAGTTACATTACATGTAGACCCTGCATAATACCCTTTTTTATTATAAATTGCACCACCTTTAGTTGCATTGTTACCTGTGAAAGTACTATCTATAATAGTACAAATACCATCCGCACCATAACCCTCATTGTAGATAGCACCACCATTAGTTGCTTTATTGTTTGTGAAANNAGTACAGCGAGTCACAGTAACATCACAACCTTGATACTCAACAATATTAAATTCAGTGCTAATAGCACTTGATGCCCCATTTGCAAATGTTAAGTCTTTTATTGTAACCTTTGAGCCACTTTTGATTTCCCACATCGGATTATAAGTTAATCCATCTATTATGGTGTTCTTTTGGCCTTGGCCAGTTATAGTAACATCTTTTTCAATATCTACACCCGTGTTACCATTTCCACTATAAGTTCCACTCGCCAAATATATCGTTCCACCATTACTAACCAATGAAAGTGCTTTTCCTATGGTTTGAACAGGATGACTCGAATCCGCACCAGTGTTACTATCTTTTCCACTTGGAGAAACATAAACATAAGCTAATCCCAGCTTAAAATTCGCTACCCCCTGACTGTTACCATCTGCACCAGAAGCCACAGCAACATTTTTACTGGACGAAATATGGCCAGGATAACTTGCAGTGACATTGAATACACCATCACTGCTGAGGAAACTTAACTTATAATTCCCGTCGCCGCCAGTAGTTGTACTTGCGAGTTTAGTTCCACCTTTAGAAGCTGTTACTGTAACGCCGGAAAATGGGGTTCCATCGGAACATTTAAGCACTTTTCCTGAAATCACGACTTTTGAAGGAGCGTCATGCGTAGTAGCTGCTGTCGGATTAGTGGCAGATAGCTGTGTAGAACTGTTACTTGATTGTGTAGTATTATTAGAATTATCTGCAGCCGAAACTGCATTACATGCAAATAATATGAGAATTAATGTTAAAGTCAATAGAATTACTTGTTTTTTAATCTTTTTCACCCCCTTTTACAATTATTACAAGAAATTCGTCTTTTTAACTTGATCTGTAAATTTTTTAACTATAGCATCTTATAAATTGCTATAATTAATAGATTATTAGTTGTTATTACATATATAAAGGTTATTAATTACAATAATAAAAAATAAGGATTAATTATTAATAATTTTGGAAAAATTTATTTTTAAAAACGTAATTTAAAAAAAAGAATTTCATTTACAGATTTAAAGATTTTTTACAGTGATTATTGAATGTACAGAGAAATATTATAGATGGGTTTTCCTATAANNGCCCGTATACTGAAGGTTATATAGCCTTCCAATACTAAAAATAACTTAAATGATGTTGTTATAAGTACTGCTCGCAGGTGTAGTGGCTGTCGGAACTGTAAAGCCATCAAAGCCCCTAATTAACTTTTCCAGTTAAATAAAGAGTTGTAGCCCTGAACTAATACTTAGAATCAGCACATCAACTATATTTTCCTGAATTACCTTCATTTGCATGGAGTATTTCCATCCCTGTTCCATTAAAAACTCAATAGATATCACATCTAGTTCAAATTCTGCCTGGAACAAATTACTGCATTAAAAATTCAAATTCAGTACNNTAAATATCACATCTGGTTCCAATTCTGCCTTAGTGAAACAAATCACTGCATTAAAAATTCAGGTCCATATCATTTTTCCACGCCCGCTGCATGATCAATATGTAAGATATTTACCGTTATTTTAGTATTAGAGACATCATCAGGGATAACTGACTTTGACAGGTCAACAAGTTTTATATGACCCACATATCATCTAATCTCCGTAAGTTTCGCCTTAAAGCGTTCCTCACAGGACGCATCCACAGGTATAGTTCCTGTCTGCTTTGCCTTCACAATCTCCACAATCAGATCGTTCATAGGAGTAGAAACTCCGTGTTTTTTGCCAGTAGCAGCCACAATACCATTAATTGCGTCAATTTCGCATCTCCTGCCTTTCTGCAGGTCCTGCCGCATGGATGCCTCACTCATTCTGGCACCGTTCCAGAATTTCCTGATAAAGTCGACGGCCAATTGCTTTGTCTCCGCGCTGTCGAATTCAAACGTTTCATTGAAGTCGCACCGTCCGCCCTCGTAATCAAATGGCGATATAACCACTCCGCTTGCTTCAGCAGCCCGTATACACTCACGACTAACATATGCTGCACTTTCAGAGGCCCAGTCACTGTCCAGCACGTCGCCAAAAGAACCTCCTATAGCCGTGCTCGTGCCCGACATCACAGCGTTAATCAATAGTTTAGCCCAGCGAAGGGCCATCAAGTCATCAGAGACAAAAACCGGGCACATCATCTCAAGGATAGTTTTTATATCTGGCAGATACTTACTACCTGCAGGAGTCATGCTCCCCAGCACGAAGTTCTTCTCTTCTGGATCCGTCGTGAATCTAGAAATACCTTGCCCTACTGATGTCGCACCCCAAAGCACTGGTGCGCCGATTGTGCGATCCGGACCGAAAGCTTCCGACACGGCAAGCTCAGGCACTCCATTTTGTAATGTGCAGACCACTGTCTGGTCATGTGAATGGGCCAGCATCTGAGGGATGGCAATATCGTTTACTGTCTGTTTTACCAGATACAGAAACATGTCATAATTTCCTTCCATATCCTCTGAACGTAACGCATGGACCGGCACGGTCATCTCGATATTTCCAACCACCTGGGCCCCATTTGTGTTTAATGCATCTGCTGTAGATTTGCTTCCAACAATCAGGTCCACCTGTCTTTGCTGTGAGATATACGCACCTAAGATGATACCCAGCGAACCCGCCCCCATTATTGCAATTCTTTCAAATGTCATGTCTATTCCCCCCCGTTTTTATTCCTTTAACGCCTTGACCCGCCGAGGAGAAGTTCACGGCGAAAGAGTGACCTTTGTGCGGGCAGATATTTAACTACGGGGATATTTGCGAGTATGTGGATGAGCATACCCTGCACCAGACATTTTTCCAAACCCAAATCACGCCATTCTACGGTACCCTCGCCAGTCCATACATCAGAGTAGATGAAGTTATGAGGATAAAGTGTGGGTTCCCCAATTGTGCAACCTCCTTTGCCTATGTTGGGAAGCACTCTCCATCCAAAGTAATTGCACAGTGGATCCTTGTTGAGTGCTGCAATTTTGTCTTCATCAAGTTTTTCCTTTTCATTGAAGTTCAATTCTACAAACATCTCGCCGTGGTATCTTGCCGTGGTGAACCAGTGGTCTCCCATATGGCGTGCATCAGAGATGTCTGCAAATGTCTTGGGCAGACCATATCCCTCACGCCCGGTCATAATTGCATCACAATCATTCTCGAACATACAGAGAGGATAAACACCTGTCAGTTTTTCGTCATTTTCAGTAAACTGCACTGGCACGCTGACATCCAAGATGTTATAGCTGCCACCAGATAGAAAGTCAACATCACCACAGTGTAGGAATCTGACATCAACCACCGGTTCAAGAATCTCGAAACAATCGGGTATGTACTGTGCAAGTGCCTTCTCCTTTGTCTCGAACGGGATCGATAGACCGGAACACTTGCCGAATACAGAAACTTGATTCGGGTTGAACGGGCGGCAGAATGCATGCACAGGCATGTTACATGTGGTGTTGTTATCAATTGTCGTTTTAAATAAGCCTTTCATATTTATTCCCCTATTTTATTTGTATGATATCATGGGGCAGCTCGAGATATAGCTCTCCCTTCTCTAAACTAGCCCTGCTGCGTCTTTCAAACTCCATCATGAACTTCTCCATATCATTTGGATTTGCATTCAGATGTTCTATCAGTTCCTTCGTGTTCTCAGGGAAGATGATCATTCCCTCCTTCTTCTCGACACCGGCAAGAATAATCTCTGTTGCCTCATCTACAGGAACAGCATCTTTGGGAATCTCAACTCCGTCAAAAATTCGGGTCACCACGTCGCCAGGGCAGACAGTACTAAATGCGACGCCTGTACCTCTTCCAGCATGCTCATACCTCATGGATTCAGTCATACCTTTCACAGCATGCTTTGTCGCAGTATAAATTGCCTTGTATGGCCTGCTAAACAGCGCTGCAATAGAAGCTGTGTTTACAATATGCCCGCTGCCCTGTTTCAGCATAACCGGCAGTGCAGCATGGACACCATAAATTACTCCCCATATATTGACGTCAACTACTTTCTTCCAGTCATCAAGTGTAGCGAACTCAATAGGCCCGTATGTTCCCACACCCGCGTTATTAAACAGATAATCCAGGCTGCCAAACTCATTCACACAGTCATCAACCATTTTCTGGACCGCATCTGCATCGGTAACATCTACCACTGCAAATCGAGCGTTCGAATACTCCATAAACGATTGTTTTGCTTTCTCAATGCTTTCTTGTCGGCTGCCTATGACCCAGACATATGCACCACGTTTAAGTAGTGCTTCCGATACAGCATAGCCAATGCCAGAGGTTCCTCCAGTCACAATTACAATTTTTCTTTCAAATGTGTCTTTCATGATATCACTTCATCAATTTTCTCATTCGTTTTGTCGTTTTTTTTCATTTTTGACTCACCCTACAAATTTTAACAATAGTATCTTATAAAATACCATAATCAGTAAAATATTAGGTATTAATTCATATATAAATATTATTAATTAATAATAAAAAAAATAACATTCATTTATTAATGAATTTAAAAAAATTCATTTTTAAAAGATTAATTTAAAAAAAATAAGAATTATTTATTAATAATTTTAAAAAATAGTCATTTTAAAAAGCTTAATTTAAAAAAAATAAGAATTCCTTATTGATAGTTTTAATAAAAAGCATTTTAAAACGCCGAATTCAAAAAAAATTCATTTACAAGTTTAATGATTTTTTCCAGGGATTATTGAATGCTTAGGGAAAGATTATAGACAAATTTATGTAAAATCTCTT
>DADN01000041.1:4625-4962 GCA_002509665.1 Methanobacterium sp. UBA8 | reverse complement strand
ATTATTCATAGCGCAGTGCCTCCGTTGGTGCTAGTCTGCTTGCCCTGTAAGCTGGATAAATTCCTCCAATTATTCCTACAAGGAATGCAATTCCAAATGCTCTTAAGAACAGATCAAGTGAAAATACTGGCTTAATCATGGTTCCAAATGTTGCAGAATAGGATAGAAGGACTTCAACACCTACTACACCTATGATAGTACCGACTATAGCTGCCATTATGGTAAGTACAATTGATTCACCTAGTATCATACCAAGTATTCTTCTGCCTCTCCATCCTACAGCTTTTAGGACTCCAATTTCACGGGTTCTCTCGTATACTGACATTATCATGGTGTT
>DADN01000041.1:3298-4522 GCA_002509665.1 Methanobacterium sp. UBA8 | reverse complement strand
TTACTTTAACTGCAATGGTACTGATTTTACCGTCGTTACTGGTTAAATTCTGGAGAGTATTCAAAGGCATGAACGCTCCCGCGTCCTGCATGAAGCTCCCTGTTTCATATATTCCTGTGATCTTGAAATTTTTACTAAATATGGTGATATTATCTCCAACTGATTTGTTAAGGCTCTCGGCGGCAGTTTTGCCCAATATAATCTCATTTTTACTTCCATTTGAGTAAATTGTTCCATTTATATTGTCTACTCCCATGAGATTTAACTTACTGCTGTCTATACCGCTTATAGAAAGGCCGTTACCTGAACTACCTTCTATATTGGTTGTGGCCCTTAAAATGCCTGCAGTTTCTTTAACACCGCTTATATTTTGGATATTCGTTACACGGCTTTCATTGATACTGCCGGATGTTGATCCAAAGTCGTTAGAACCAGTATGTGTTACTGTAATTTCAGCTGCCCCTGCTTTAAGGGTAGTTTGTGTGGATGCCTGAAGACCACTGGTGACGAGGCCCAGTGCTACGATAGTTGCAATCCCAATTGCAATACCCACAATTGCNNGTTTTATTTCTGAATGGATTTTTTATAATTAATCCTAAATAATTCATGATTCAATACTCCTGTCTGAAATTTTATAATATTCAATTGATAGCCATTTTTTTAAGAATCAGTATTTAAATAAGTTTTTCAAAATTAGGTGTAAATTATATACAAATCTTTTACAAATCATTTTATAAATTAACATAAAAGGCGCTGATTTTAATTAATACGTATTTATGGCATATATGGTTCTTTTTAGATTTAAAATATAGATAAAAGCGGCTTTTATTTACATATCTCTTTTTAAATTGAGTTTAGTCTGTATTCACTAGCTTAAATTCGGGACTCATAGTGCAAATGTCTGTGATGGGGATACAATTTAGTTTAAACATGCCTTAATTACTGAAAATAACAATATTATGCCTTTTTTTGGAAAAAATAGCCNNGAGTAATGTAATGTAAATACATATTTAAATGTTCCCTTTTATGTAAATACCATTTGCTATGGCCTTATTTTCTTAAATAAGTAACTGAACGCTTATATTGATTTAGGGTTATGATAAATAGCTCTAATACGTTTTTAAAACAATAAAAGGATTATTATAAATCTTTTATGGTCATTTTGAACCAAAATATTTATATATGCTTCTTTTTAGAACATAATAATGTCTGAAAATTGATTTA
>DADN01000041.1:0-3219 GCA_002509665.1 Methanobacterium sp. UBA8 | reverse complement strand
CCACAGACGACTATTATCGGTGATTCAAATAATGTAAATGGAGTTTCAGTTGCAGAAACTCAAAAATCGATCGGAGTACAGGTAAATGCGGCCAACACCGTATACAAAAAGGTCTATACAAAAGTAAAGTACAAATACTGGTATAAGTCATGGCATAAATCATGGTACAAGTACCACGGTAAGTGGAAATACAAGTGGAAGTATACCTGGAAATACATGTGGAAGTATAAATGGGTGGTAACATACAAAAAAGTTACAACATCTAGTACAACTAAATCTAGCTCAAGTAGCGTTAGTTCATCTAGTACATCCAGTAATTCTAGCACAAAAACTAATACGAGCTCATCTAGCTCTAGTATATCTAGTTCATTAGCAAAATATACGAAAGCCACAACTAATTGTCAGTCAACCAGTACTACCATAAAATCAAAGGCTAAATCAATTACAAGCGGTAAAACATCTAGTTATGCCAAAGCTGTAGCAGTATATAATTATGTAAGGGATAAAATAGGCTATTCCTTTTATTATAATACTAAGTATGGAGCTGTAGGTACTCTTTCTAAAAAGACAGGAAACTGCGTTGATACCACTCACCTTTTAATAGCTCTTTCAAGAGCTTCGGGAATACCTGCTCGATATGTACACGGTTACTGTAAATTTTCAAGCGGTAGCTCGTACGGCCATGTCTGGGCAGAGATATATGTAAATGGTAAATGGTATAAAGCAGATGCAACCAGTTCTAAAAACTCATTTGGGGTTGTAAATAATTGGAAGACATCAACTGCAACAATATATGGTAGATATGCTTCGTTGCCTTTTTAGGTAAAGCTATTTACCCTCCTATTTTTCTTTTTGAATTTTCAACTTTGAAATAATTATTCCAGTAGAGAATGGATTTTTGGAATTGTATGCTGAAAATCATTAATTTAGATAAGCATATAATCTTAGACTTTTAATAGTCCCAGGTAATCTTTAACAGTATAGCAAGCGCTATAAATTCTATAAAACCACCTACAAATGCTTGTCTACCTGTTAACATGTCGCTGGCCATAATTAAAAGTGCAATAGCTAAAATGCTTCTTATTAAAAGAACCGAGGCAAATAGTATGAGTCCTATTGTAAATCCAATCTTTATCTGCCTGTAGCTTTTAACATAAAGATAAAGCAATCCTGACAAGAGGCAAACATTCGCTATCTCTATACCAATAGCGGCCGTTTTAATTAAGGTTAACCCAAGTAATTCTAATACCATTTTAATCCCTATAAACTAATTATCTTTTTTCCCATCTTGTACTTGTCTCCAGATGGTTTCAAAATCACTGTAATTTTTTTCCATATTCTCCGAAAGGAAATATATCTTACCGTATTTTTCTCCAGCGGATTTAACAACTTCACTATCTTCTAAAATTTTTATATGATGCCTAATGGTTCTGTAATTGACATTTAGCTCTTCAGCAAGTTGATGCGCGTTGTAAGGCCGTTCCTTTAATTTTTTAATAATTTTGGCACGATTTATTCCTCCCCTCGTACCAAGGATTAACCACCAAAGCACTTTTTTCATAATTTATCCCTGTTTGCATTATTTGAAATGATTTTTTAGATATTCTGGTTTAATTCCTTTAAATTATTTTACTTTTAATTAATAAATAATAACTGGATTCTCCGTATGGTTAAATTTTAAAAGTAGATTATTTCAGTTAATGCAGTTACTTAAAAAAAGAAATTTGAAATTATATTTTTAAAAAATAAAATATAATGAGGTTGAATGAAATGTTAGCAAAATCTCCGATTTTGCTACATGTAAAAAATTTTCAATTTTTCACGGTTGCAAAATAAAATTAGCAAAACTTACGTTTTGCATTTTTGGAAATCAAAGATTTCCGATACCCCGAATGCATCGCATTCGAGGGCTCCAAACCATTCAGGTTTGAGAGTTTTTCAAACACCAAAAATCAAAGCCGACAAAAACCGTAGGTTTTTGTGGCGTCGAAATTAGAAATTTCGACAGATTTTTGAGTGAAAAGTTAAGCGACACCAGTTACCTATAATTACCCATAATTTACATTTAAATACTTTTTAATTCTTTTTTGATTGTAAGTGCTGTACTATGGAGTTTTATACTTACATCTTTAACAAAAAATTTTATTGAACCTGAAATTTTTCCCGCCCTATTGTCCTTGGATGAACCAACAAAGTAGAGGACAAATTTTCATTCAATTAATGGCCTCTTATGATTAAAAGGGGACTAAAAGAGGCATGACCTCACATAGGAGAAACATTAAATGATTTATGGGTACTTGCAGGGTTCCCACCAGCCCTGCAATTAAGATTCAGTTTTTAGTTTTTTTAAATATCACCACCTGTTGTAATTATTTTATGTGTTGGAACGTGTTCTACCACAGAAGCTTAAATTATCACACAAAAATACATTCAGCACTTTCGTTTTGATATCACCTTCTTAGGCATGTTTAGAAAGTCTCCCACCCAATATACGGAGATGAACCGCCCGCCGCTTTCCATATTAAGCATGTGTTTTTTCGTCTTTTATTTCACCATCCAGCACTGTTATAACTCTATCGGCCATATTTGCCACATCTGGAGAGTGTGTTACTATAATCAGGGTTACATTCTCTTTTTTGTGGATATCTTTAAGTAGATCCAGAATAATATTCTGTGTTTTTGAATCCAAGGATCCAGTTGGTTCGTCTGCTAAAATGATGGATGGATGATTGACAAGAGCTCTTGCTATTGCAACTCTCTGTCTTTCACCACCTGAAAGCTTTGTAGGTTTCTGATTGATTTTATTTTCGAGATTCACTGATTTTAAAAGTTCTAAAGCTCGTTTTTCCATCTGTTCATCTGAAAGAGGCGTTTCAATCAGGGGAATCTGAACGTTCTCAAATACTGTTAAGTTTGGGATCAGGTTATGCAGCTGGAACACAAAGCCAATTTCATCTGATCGAAACTTGCTTAAATCCTCATCTCGAATTAAATCAGTACCTGCTACGCTTATACTGCCTTCATCGGGATTATCAAGTGCTCCAATCATGTTGAGGAGGGTTGATTTTCCGGAACCTGATGGTCCTATGATGGAAACAAATTCTCCTTCCTTAATTTGAAGATCTATACCATTTAGTGCCATTATCTGTCCATCTTCATAGCTTTTTTTGAGATCTTTGATTTCGATGACGTTTATATTATTCATAGCGCAGTGCCTCC
>DADN01000312.1 GCA_002509665.1 Methanobacterium sp. UBA8 | reverse complement strand
TAGTAAATTAAACAAAATTCAAAGGATTTTTAAAAAAAATTCTTAAGAACGTCTTAGAGATATCAAATGCCCGAAAAAATAGTCTTCGTACCAATACAATACCCTCCAACCATTGGGGGATTGCAAAGTTATATAAAAGGACTTGTCGATGCTGTGGAAGAAATTGGCTATGAAGCAGTAGTAATTACATCAACCCCCAACCCTGATATGAAAATCGAAGGGGAAGTGGAAGGAAATGTTATCCAGTTAAATTCATGGTTCTGGTTCATGAATAGCCCCATAATAAATCCTTTAAAATTTTATAAAAATCTAAAGACTTTAAATCCAGATGTTGTTAATTTAGTATACCCCTTCCCCATATATTTAGATATAGCCGGTTTATATGCTATTTTACACCACAAAAAAATCTGCTGTACCTATATTGATGATGTTATAATGAGATTCCCCTACTCGCTCATCATGAGAATTTATGAAATGACAATATGGAATATATGGAAACGAAGTATTAGTTCCATGGCAGTACTGTCTGGAGAATACGGGAAAAATGCATCAGGCCTGAAAAACTGGAATAAAAATATGTATGAAGTTCCCCCACCAGTTTTTGACACAGATTTCAATCTCAGTGTGGAGAAAAAATTAGCAGCTAAAAATAAATTGAATCTTGGAGATTACAATAATATTGCCTTATTTGTAGGTGGATTACGTCATAGATTAACCTATAAAAGATTGGATCTGGTTTTGAAGGCATGGGGACTGTATAAAAATGAAAAAAGTGACAATAGTGTCCTTTTGATAGTGGGAGATGGCGAACTCAGAAGTTACTACCAGGATATGGCATCGGAACTGGGTTTGGAGTCAAAAGATGTAATTTTTAAAGGCTTTGTCTCTAAAAATGAACTTATTGACTGTTACCTTGCCAGCAATGTTTTCCTGTTACCCTCCGAGGACAACAATGAAGCTTTTGGAATAGCTTCGGTTGAAGCCATGCTTTACGGGAACGCAGTTATTGCATCAGATATTCCAGGACTAAGGGGATCTGTGAAAATCAAAAAATCCAGTACCTCATTAATCAAAAACAGTACCCCTGAAAAAATACTTAACCACATCAAATACTGGTTTTCCAGGGATATTAACGATTATTCCATGGAAAACCATCTCTACGTAAAAGAATGCATGCACAAAGACCAGATCAAACAACAATTAACTTCTATGCTTGGCGGTTCCCACAGGGACAGAGCATCAGAAAATCCACTGAAAAGAGTATTTTTCATTAAAAACGATGAAAAGAATACAGGTAAATGAAGGTGAATTTATTTTTACGCTTATTTTAAGAATATCGTTCTGAGGAGATATATCATTATGAATAACTTTGGATTTATTTACAATGCATTTTATGGATTTAAATCAATTTTCCTGATAAAAAATTGGTACGAAATTGTTAAAGATTATTTAAGGTATTATTTCGGATTTGAAAACCAAAATAATATGATTGTATGTTTCAAAAATGGAATTAANNTTGCAGATATAGGTTTGATAGTTGATATCTGGTTTTCTGAAACATACACCCCTTCTGGATTTGAAATTAACAAGGATGATGTCGTTATAGACATAGGTGCACATAAAGGTTATTTTTCAATTTATGCTGCTTATAAAACTGGTAAAAATGGTAAAGTGTACTGTTTTGAGCCTTCACCTCATAGTTACCAGTATCTGGTTGACAATATTCAATTAAACGATTTTAAAAATGTGTTTCCGTTTAGATTTGGAGTGTGTGGTGAAAAAGGGCTGAAAAAACTGAATGTTTCAGTAAGTTCGGCATCACATAGTATGCACACCAACGGTAATGAGGTTATTGAAATTGAATGTTCAACCTTAGAGGATATTTTCAATAAAAATCACATCAGTAAATGCGATTTTTTGAAAGTTGACTGTGAAGGGGCAGAATATGAGATATTTTATAACACTCCCCNNGAACACCATAAAGTTGAAGGACATACGTATCATCAACTAGTAATATTTCTGGAAAAAAATGGGTTTCAGGTAAGATCAACATCCAAGTCAGTTTACGCATGGAAATAGACAAAAAGATTCCATCAAGTTGATTCAATGAAAATAGCACTAATTAACAACCAGCCACTCGCCACTGGTGTTGGTAGATATTCCTTCTCCATCTATGAAAACATGAAGGAATACATGGATATCGATCATTTTTTTATTGATCGAAAAAAAGGAGGNNGTAATGATTCTCTTCTTGTAAAAAAAGGTGGATTAAACTTATTGCCAGTGCAAAAATTATCTAATCTTTCCTTGGATTACTTAATGGGCCGTTACATCCCAGATAATTACGATCTCTATCACATAACCAACCAAAATATGTCAATTTTAAATTATTACAATAATATTGGAGTTAATGTGCTAACTGTTCATGATATTATTTATTTTACCCACCCTCGAAATCCGATGCAAAAAATTCTGAGTAAATTACTCTATAAAGGAGTGAAAAATACTGATTTTATAATCTCAGTTTCCCACAGCACCCAACAAGACCTGGTTAAACATTTTAATATTCCTCCTGAAAATATTAAAGTTATCCCAGAAGGCGTTAACAGCAAATTCAAACCTTTAAGAACCCAGGATCTCAATGAAATATATTTAAAATATAATTTAGATGAAAATGATACTCATATACTTCATGTGGGTGAAGATAGCCCTAGAAAAAATTTAAAAGTCCTTTTAAAGGCGTTTAAATTACTTTTAATTGATAATAAGATAAAAAATTTAAAATTAATAAAAATAAATGGTATGGACACCAAATTAATAAAAAAAATGGGATTGGAAGACCAGGTAATAGTTTTAGAAAATGTACTAGAGGAAGAATTGCCTAAATTTTACAATTTAGCTGATGTTTTTGTCTTTCCATCCCTTTATGAAGGATTTGGTTTACCATTAATAGAAGCNNAGCTATGGCATGTGGATTGCCAATTATAGCTTCAAATGTAACATCTATTCCGGAAATAGTTGGAGACGCTGGGATTTTATTATATCCTCAAGATTTTAAGGGTTTTTACAAGTCCATTTATTCAGTTTTAACAGATGAATCTCTTCGAGTGAACCTGAGTTATAATGGCGTGAAAAGATCAAAAATGTTTAGNNGATATTGTGTGATAATATTAATTTAAAAAATATTATACCCCACAAATCTTGTCCTTCACAAAATGAAATTACATTCATTTGAGATAATTAAATTAGATGGAACTTCGGAAAAACTACCTTTTCCTTCTAGTCTAGGAAATCATATTCATAAAATAACCGGATAATCTATTTATCCATAAAGCGAAAAGAACGGAATATTTCAATAATTCATTGGCGTTGTCAAAAAATAACCTTCTGTGGCAGACCCATTGAGGTTAGGATAGATAATAATTCTGATTTAAAAATAATAGGTTTTGGAATGATATCGATAAAATCATTAGGAGAAAATAAACCCATAGAAATTAGTAAACAGTTTTATTTTCTCTTTATTCTTTTGTTTGTATTAATTACTGATTTAACAATTTTAATTAATATTCCTGCTTTACGACAATCAATGGGTTTCATCAGTTTAAATTTCATTCCAGGATTGCTTATTCTTCATATAATGAAAATTAATAGAATTGGGTTCTTAAAAAAAATAGTATTTTCAGTAGGGCTTAGTATTTCCTTTTTAATGCTGGCAGGATTATTAATTAATAGCTTTTATCCTTTAATTTCAAGGCCCTTATCCTTAAATGCCCTGCTAATCTATCTAAACATCATTTTTGTAATCCTATTAATATTCGCCTATTTAAGAACTGAAAACAATGTTTTGCATATAACCCCCAATCTAAATTTAGAGGACAATTATCTTTTTATACCATTATTATCACT
The DNA here is from genome assembly GCA_002509665.1 of Methanobacterium sp. UBA8. Classification (GTDB taxonomy): domain Archaea; phylum Methanobacteriota; class Methanobacteria; order Methanobacteriales; family Methanobacteriaceae; genus Methanobacterium_D. The sequence goes on along the minus strand of DADN01000312.1, from coordinate 5,275 downwards.
CATATTCCCCCTAATGGCCATAATCGGGATGTTTTTAATGAATTCTTACAGTGACAATATTCTATTAATGGTAATGTTACTTTCAATCCCATTATACCTCATTTTAATTGCTTATTTTAAGAATAAAACACCAAAATTCACTTATCCTCTGGCCATTATTATGATTTCATTATCTTTAGTCCTGATGCATGGATTACGCTCAAGCTATGTAACCCTGTCTGATAGTAGTATAGAAATTTACGTTTTAAAATTAACTTTAAGTAATTTACATTGGGATCCATCATTATTTAAGCAGAATTATAACTCATCTATTGCTTTATCAATATTACCCTCAATATATTACAGTATCTTGGGAATTAAAGAATTTTATATTTATAAAATTGTTTATAACCTGTTGTTTGTCTTGACGCCTTTATGTGGATACTTAATCTTCCGGAAATATTGTGATGAGTACTTTGCATTTTTAGCAGCATTTTTCTTATTTTCACAGCATATTTTTATCTCTATGTATGGATGGATTGGCTATAGACAAATTATTGCTTCAATATTCTTTGCTTTAACCATACTAACCCTATTTGAAAACAAAATTAGAAAAATAAACACAACCATTATTTTAATACTTTTCATAGTTTCAATGATATTGGCAAATTATTCTACCGNNCGCTTACATATTTTTCATGATCATTGCGCTTTACTGGATTGTGAGTTCAATAATAGAATGGCAGTCCCAAATCCGTGAAGGTAAAAACAAAAAATGGATTCCAAAATTTCTCCGCAACTTAATCTGTAAACTGCCAACAGTTAAAAATTATAATGATGAAATAAAAATTTTCACCGGAACTTTTATAGCGTTAATTTTTATCCTGATGTTTGTGTGGTACAGTCAAATTAATGCAACTCCCTTTGACGATTCTATCAACTTCGTGAAAACTAATTTAATAAATGTTTTAAACATGGCTTTTGAAGGATTAAAATCCGAAGAACAAGTAGTTGTTTTTGGGAAACAAATTGGGGATGTACTGAGTTATATTATATACTATGTATCCTTTGCCACCATTGGTCTGGGTGTTTATAGCTTACTAAGAAAAAACAAGATATTCAATAAAGATTATTTCTTAATGATAATAATTTCATTTGTTATCGCTGGATTTTTATTTGTTTCATCAGTGTTTATAGTAGGATTTGGAGTAGGTAGGGTTTATCAAGAATTACTTGTTTTCCTAGCTCCATGTTTTGTTATCGGGGCTATGGTATTAGCTAATTTCCTTTCAAAATTTTATAATAAGATTAACTGGAACTGGATTGTAATTCTATTGATAATTGCACAATTTTTCTCATCCACCTACATGATCTACCAACTCAGTGGTGATCCCCACTCAGAATTTTTAAATTCACAGGGGACCAGATATGAAAGTTGGATGATTCAAGATAAGGATTATATTGGGGCAAAATGGTTATTCCAAAACAATAACCAAGGATTAATAGTAAAAAGTGATTACCCGGGACAGTATTTGTATGGAGAATTTGATATGACCAGGACTATCTTCGTGGATCAATCCCTGAATATGTCAAGTGGATTTATCTTCTTGAGAACTGCAAATACACAAAAAGGTCATATGTACCTCAATTATGAAGAGTATAATGACATATCAGTCTATAAAAAACTTTTCAAAAATAAGAGTAGGATTTACTCAAATGGGGGATCTGAGATTTATAATTAAAGATCTGANNTTATTAACCCATTAGCGATGATCCAGGCATAACCCACGCCGATTAAACCAAACAATGGGATCAAAACGTAAGTGAAGATCAAAGTGAATAGTCCAATAGTAACATAAATTAAAATTACATAATTTGTTTTCTTTAAGTGTCGATTTACTGTGGCGTAAAGTGTGTTAATATAGTAAATGAAGTTTCCTATTACAAATAATATTAAAATATCATAGGAATTTGCAGCATACTCCGGCCCGAATCNNAAATAGAAGCCACAGACAACGATACGAAAATTAATATTGCTGCTTTTTTAGTATTTTTTCTCAATTCTACCATACTTTGAGTGTTTTCAGCTATTAAAGAAATGTAAATCACGTAAGGAATTGCTAATAGTAACATTGAGATTTGCCATGCAATAAAGAAATATGCATTTTGATCTGCGCCCAACATGTTTATAATCATCAATGGTAAAATGAAAGTGGGTAAATTTTCAAATATTCTTGCAATATAATTTCCGGAAGAAAAACGGAAAATATGCATTATAACGTCTTTTTTAACTGCTGGAATAAATCGGTATGANNAACAAAATGCCAACTACAAATGCAATAATAAATACTATTCCATAAGAAAAAACAATTCCAAAAATTCCAAACGGAATTAACAATACGAGAAATAGAAGTCGTAGCGGAATTACCATATTTTGCATTAATGAATATTCGCCTTTTTTTAATCCAGCAAATACACCAAAGCTTTGCAATGTAATCAAAGGAGAAATAGTGGTTATTATAACAAAAAGTACCATTACTAATGTATTTTCACGTAAAACAATTAAAGAAGGGCTCCAAATATTAATTCCCAATAAAAAAATCAAAGTTAAAATTAGTGCAAAAACGAGTGATACAGTAATACAGGAATTGATAAGTTCTTCCTGTTCTTTTAGTTCAGGTATATACTTTACAAGTGCTATATCAAATCCTAAAAATGATAACATGCTAATTAAACCTATTATGGAAATTATTGCAGTAGCTAAACCTAGATCATTAGCAGTATAAAATCTTGCACCGATGATCCAGAAAATAAATCCAGAACCTACTACAATAATATAGGTTACAAAGAGGTAATATGAATCTTTAAAAATAGGATCTTGGACATGATTGTATAGATTTTTAATATAATCCTTTAAAATATTTCTTCTCATTAAAAGTAATATTTACCAACTTAAATATTATATTTAACCCCTCCAAATTTTCTGCAATACATGTACTTCATCAAGGTGCCGCTTCCCCTTAAAAAACATATATTAAGCAGTTTTATAATGANNAAAGAATTATGCGGAAAAAAAGAATTATGCGAGAATTAACTATAATACCAACTCACAAACAGTTAGATATCCATCCACTGATTTTATTTCAGGTTCCATAAATCAATTATAAAACCTTTACGCCTACCAGCTAAGACTACATGTTTATATGTACCTATCGTTAACTGTAAGCTGTGGCAATGTGAGGTGGAAATAGTGAACAAATACCAAGCCCTCCTAAAAAAAGCACGGGATTTACATGGCGAATTCTGTCCAGGTATTGTTTTAGGAACCAGAATGTGCATGATAGCCATGGAACAATTGGAAATGAATACAAGCAAAAATAATGAGAACCTGGTAGTGTACGTGGAAATAGACCGCTGCCTTCCTGATGCTATACAAGCGGTCACAGGGTGCAGTCTGGGTAATCGCAGGCTAAAATATAGTGATTACGGTAAATTCATCGCTACTTTTGTTGATATTTCCAGTGGCAAAGCAGTTCGGGTTTCAGCCCTTGATGATAAACTTAATTCAAGCCAGGGCTTCTGGACCTGGCTTGAAAACATTATGATTTCAACCAAACCTGGAAATTTAACCCCTGAAAAGGAAGAAATTGAATTCGCAGCCCAGCTGATGGAAGAAATACCCCTTGAAGATCTTCTACTCCTGGAAGAGATCCATTTTGAGGTACCTGAAAACGATATTCCTGGATTCATAGAACACGTGACAGTGTGTTCAGTGTGCGGAGAACATGTAATGGACTTGAAAGAGTTCAATGTGGATGGAAAAACAATTTGCAAATCCTGCACCCAGAAACAGGTTGAAGTACTGGTTAATGAAGTGTATTCTGATTGCAAAAACTATGAAGTACCACTTTAACTTGAAAACTCTTGTCCACCCAAAATATTTCAATATTATAATCATTTATTTAATTACATCATTTAATAAGAAATTTACATAAATTGAACCAGTTTTATTGAGAATTTTATATTCTTCTGCCAGAATACGCATTATCCCNNTGTCATATTATCCCCAAAACACCAAACAGAGGCCCTAAAAACCCAGATCAACCCAAATATTTATTAAGTAAAAAAATGAAACGAAATGTAGAAAATATCAACTCGGATTATTATGACTACAAACAGTGAAAACGAAGCCATTCTAACATGTGCAGAAAATGTTTTATTGAATAATATGAAAGATTTTGCTTTTTTACTTCCAGCATTCAATGAAGAAAGATCTATAGGAAAATTACTGGACAATATAGATTATTTATTTCCATCATCACAAGTAGTAGTTATCGATAACAACTCCAATGATCTTACTAGTAATATCGTTGAAAAAAAAGGAATTACCGTTATTCATGAAGAAAAACAAGGAAAAGGGCATGCTGTTAAAACAGGATTTACCGAAATCATGTCATCTGCAAATCAACCAAAATACGTGCTGATGATGGACTCAGATAATACCTATGATCCTCGGGATGCATCCCTAATTTTAGAACCCTTGATAAATAACCGAGCTGATGTAGTTTTAGGATCTCGAATGAATTGTAGAAGAGAAAAAGGATCTATTTCAAAATTCAATATAATTGGCAACCGCATACTGAGTTTCATTGCTACAATATTCCACAACCATACTTCAGATGTATGTACAGGTTATTGGGGATTTAAAAGGGAAGTGATTGAACACCTCCTAGAAAGAGGCCTCGAATCAGAAGGATTCGAGCTGGAAGTGGAAATGTTCGTGAAAATATCCAGGGCCAATTTTAGAATCAAAGAACAGCCCATATTTTACAAAAGAAGGCTAGACCGTTCCAAGTTGAATTCTGTGAAAGATGGTCTGAAAATTTTTAAAACCCTGTGCTTTTTTTCATTCCGAACGCCAGGAAACATTAAGGATAGAAATAAATGAAGATATTACAAGTAGCCCCCTATTTCACCCCCTATTTGGGTGGTCAGGAAAAATATATCCACCATCTGAGCAAAAAACTGGTCAAAAACAAACAAGAAGTAACAGTTTTAACTTCAAATTTTCCAGAAACATCCCCCTATGAATTTATGGACGGTATAAAAGTTGTAAGAAAAAATATTCTGTTGCGGCCTCTTAGAAACCCCATATCTCCAGGTTTTTTAAGGTTAAATAAAATTTCAAATGAATTTGATGTTATTCATCTTCACAATGAATACAGTTTTCCAGTAATGATAGCTGCGTCTCTTAAAAATAAAAAAACTCCCCTAATCTTAACTAACCATTTGGGTC
>DADN01000062.1 GCA_002509665.1 Methanobacterium sp. UBA8 | reverse complement strand
AAACAACAGAATATCACTGAAAACAGAGTACATATGGTATCCCCATGCCAACAAAAACGACGGCAGCATTAAAAAAGTTAAAAAAACGTATTATATGTAATCCTCATTAAATATAAGTTATATTCCCCTTTATTTTAAATGAACTCAATATTTTTATTAAAAAATAAAATCTAATTTTAACACTTATATAATCGAATTTATATATGGTAACAAAATTGGAAAAATAAACGGCATGATCAAAAATAAAAACGAGTTAGAAATTCCGTGTGAAAGTGTAATCCCCAATAAGCTTCCAGTTTTCTGGAATGTATAACCATAGAATAGAGCTACACTAAACACAAACAGAAGATCTAAAGTTGAATTCCAGCCTATGTGAAGGGCAGTAAAGAGCATTGAAACATACAGTAAACCCCATAGTTTTCCAACTATCTTTTCTGCATTTTTCTGAAGTATTCCTCGAAACAACAGTTCTTCTGCAAACCCTGTAGATATTATAAGGATTATACTTGCAAATAATACTGTTTCTAAATTAAATGAATAAATCAAGGGGTTTGGCTTCAGTATTAAGTACTCAGTGAACCCTAAAACAACTCCACTTAAAGCAATTGTCAGTTGAAGTGGAATGTTACCTAAAATCAGTCCTACCTTTTTCCGGGTAAGCCTTTGAGATCTCATAAGTACAAATGATGCGGCAAACAATGGAACTGCTATTACAGGGAACCAGTAAAGTTCAGTTACCTGCATGAGAGGTATTGTAAGGCCTATAATTCTGATCATTGGCAAAATCATCATAGAACGGAGGAGATATGAAAATTTAGTGGACTGAGTAAAAGAAGAATTAACTAAAAGAGCAAAAAGAATAAGAGTATGCATTACTAAACCATATTCAACGCTGTAATGTGCAGTTACGATCTCTGCAGCAATAATGGCCATTAAATATATGATAAGTAAGACTACGTCTTTTTTAAAGGACACAAATCGTGTTTGTCTTTCTTCAATGTCATCTATAACTTTTTTAACCCGGATCTCTCTTTCATGGTTCTCAACATCAAACATTTTCAATCCTTTTTTGTAATTGGAAAAATTTGCATGTTTTTTTGAATCATATGAGTTTATTTTTACACCAAAAGTTGCATTAGCTTCTTTTTTATCCATTAATTCACCCATGTAACAGTAATACTCTTATTATATTTGTGATTACAAAATATATAAAGTTTACCTTAAAAATATAACTTACTAAAAAATTTGAAAATGTAAAAAAATTTAAAATGTAGTTTCTTTAGTCAAAAAGCAAAATAAATGATTTTATACATATAAAAATGTTACAAATTTTTATAAATGTAAATTTAGTGAAAATTAGCCGGTTTTAAAGATGTTCAAGATTACATAGAATAAAAACTTTGGTGTAACTATTTATATTCCTACAGGCATATTAAGTAAATTTTTCTAAAGGAGTTTATACCCCATAAGATGCTATTGTCCTGCATATAAATTCTATTAAATATGGCGTATCAATAATATGCAAATATAAATGAATTAGGAGTAATAAAAAGTTGTTAAATACATTGAAGATATCCATAAATTGACCATTATAAAATTAATGTTAAAAATATTTATTTGCAAATTAAATATTTAAATTAATATTTTAGTATCTATTTTTGTACTATTAAAATTTTAATCATTTTTAAAACGTTAAATAACGCTTTAAATTCCAATAAAAGCCTTATTTTGCCGCATAAATATACAATAACTACCCCAATATATTTATATAAAGATAAATAATATAATAATATATAAAAGTATTAAATAACTCGTATAACAAATAACGGTGAAAAGATGAAGGTAGTTATACTCTGTGGAGGTAAAGGAACACGATTACGTGAAGAAACTGAGTTTCGACCTAAACCTATGGTTAAAATCGGAGATAGACCCGTACTATGGCACATAATGAAAATTTATGCTAACTACGGATATAAAGATTTTATCATATGTCTTGGATATAAAGGCGACAAAATAAAAGAATATTTCTTAAATTACGAAATGATGAACAATGATTTTACTATTCAACTTGGTAATCGTAATGAAATCCAAATACACGATTATCATAATGAAAATGACTGGCGGGTTACACTTGCCGATACAGGAGAAGAGTCACAGACAGGTACACGAATTAAAAAAATAGAGAAATACATCGATGAAGACTCATTCATGCTGACATACGGGGATGGAGTAGGCAACATAAACATTGGTGATCTAGTAAAATTTCATAATTCCCACGATAAAATAGGAACTATGACTGGAGTACATCCCTCCTCACGATTCGGAGAATTCACTGTTAAAAATAATCAAATCATAAATTTCCATGAAAAACCTCAAACCAAATCTGATCTTATTAACGGGGGCTATTTTGTATTTGATAAAGCATTTTTTGACTACCTAACAAGTGATAATACGTGTATATTAGAAAAAGAACCATTAGAAAAGATGGTGGCAAATGGAGAACTAATGCTTTATCCACATGATGGTTTCTGGCAGTGCGTTGATACCTACAGAGAACTTGAATTATTGAATATATTATGGAAACAACATAATTCCCCCTGGAAATGCTGGGAATAATATCGGAGGAGTAAATATTGCCTCAAGAATTCTGGAAAGATAAAAATGTCTTTATAACTGGCTGCACAGGTTTACTCGGATCATGGACTGCCATGGCTTTAGCTAAACAAGGTGCCAATGTAACCGGTTTAATAAGGGACTTAGTACCCAAATCCAATCTTAACTGGTCTGGATTTAACAACGAGATTAATATTGTAAGGGGTGAACTGGAAGATTATCCCCTTATAGAAAGGACATTAAACGAATATGAAATTGATACAGTATTCCATTTAGCAGCACAAACCATTGTAACCATAGCAAATAAAAATCCGATTTCCACATTTGAAACAAACATCAAAGGGACATGGAATATTTTAGAATCCTGTAGAAGATCCCCTTCAGTTGAAAGAATCGTGACTGCATCAAGTGATAAAGCTTACGGAGATCAAAAAATACTGCCCTACAACGAAAAAACGCCATTAGAGGGTAAACATCCATATGACGTTTCTAAAAGCTGCGCAGATTTATTATGTAGATCCTATCACGAAACTTATAACCTGCCAGTTTGTGTAACCCGTTGTGGTAACTTTTACGGTGGAGGAGACCTGAATTTCAATCGAATTGTACCTGGAACTATTCGATCTGTACTTAAAAACGAGAGACCCGTAATAAGAAGTAATGGGGAATTTATACGTGATTATCTTTACATAAAAGATGGAGTTAATTCATATCTGCTACTTGCAGAAAAAATGAGTAAAAAAAATATCCATGGAGAAGCATTT
>DADN01000256.1 GCA_002509665.1 Methanobacterium sp. UBA8 | reverse complement strand
GTATAATACCAATCCAAAGCTTATTTTAAATATTCATTTTCCCAAAGGTTCAAAAGAGATTTTTACCTTTAATTGACAGTAGTGCTTTAATCCCCACTATAATATTTTTTGCATATTTTCTAATATTATCAAGAAAATCTATAAGAGTATAATCTCCTAAAGATAATATATTAATGTAAATCTTATACACCTCACGGAGGACTTATCATGATTACCCAAAGTACTATAGAAGATACAATATTCAACTTATTCAAAGAGGCTGTAATCAAGTTGCCTGACGATGTCAAGAAAGCGCTTGAAGATGCATATAAAAATGAAGATGAAAAGATTGCACGTCTAAATCTTAAAGCTATACTTGATAATATTGAAGCTGCTGAAGAACTTGGCGTTCCAATGTGTCAGGATACAGGTCTCCCCATTATTTTTGTTAAACTTGGTAATGTAAAAGTTGAAAACCTCTATGAAGGTATAAGAAATGGGGTCAAAAGGGCCAGTGAAGAAATACCACTCCGTCCAAACGTGGTAAATCCATTAACAAGAGAAAATACAGGAACAAATACTGGTAATTTAATCCCTCAAATCGATATAGAACTTATTGACGACGAAAGAATTGAATTTACTGTTTTCCCAAAGGGTATTGGATCCGAAAATAACAACGCCCTTAAAATGGCCCTACCTGGAGAAGGTATTGAAGGCATTAAAAAGTTCGTTCTGGATACAGTGACTGCTGCCGGTGGAAAACCATGCCCTCCTATAATTGTTGGTGTTGGAGTTGGTGGATTATCAGATATGGCCATGAAACTTGCAAAAAAAGCACTGCTTGGAAAAGTTGGACAGCGGAATCCAGATAAAATGATTGCAGAAATAGAAGAGGATCTTTTACACCAGATAAACGAAACTGGAATTGGCCCAATGGGACTCGGAGGTAAAACAACCGCACTTGATGTGAAAATTCTAACTGCAGATACCCATACAGCAGGACTTCCAATAGGAGTCTGTATCCAGTGCTGGGCTGGAAGGCATGCTAAAGCAGTTTTAAAGGATTAATTTTTATTAAATCTTCCAAAAAGCTATTTATAAATTAAAATTTTTTTTGCTCTTTTTTAGTTTTTATTTTATAGATGAAGAAACTGTTTTCTCTAAAAATAGAAAAATTTAAATGTATAAAATGTTACATTTTACATTAAGTTTTCTTAACTTGAAGGTGAAAAAGAGATATGAAAATCCGAGGAGTAATCTTAACCCTAGTTATATTACTTATAGGAATCAATAATACATATGCAGCGAGTAACAGCCAAAATAATGACTGTACACAAAAATTATCACAAATATATGATAAATATACTGGAATCTCGGAAATTAGTGCGCAAACCAGCAAAATAACTACAAAGATTACTGCAGAACAGGCCAAAAAAATAGCTAAAAAATATATTATGGTTCAAGGCGCATATCCTGGAAATCCTGCATTATTTTATCAAAAAGCTTCAGGAAATTTTAAAGGAGGATATGTATGGTGCGTTCCAATAATGTTAAAAGATAAATGTGTTAGTGGAATCATGATAGATGCTAAAAATGGCGCAAATTTAGGTGAATATAATTTATAGATGCTTCAAAATTATTTAAATTAACCCTAAATTAATAATAACAACTTAAATGTAACAAATTCAATCATGCATTAATATTTCACAATAAAAAAAGATATGCAAGCATTATATTGAATCAGACCCGTAAGCTTCCTGCATTATATTATATATTTCCTCTACTGCTTTTTTCATCCTTAAAAAAACCATACCCGTATTGGCATTCGAATTCATAGAACATACCAAAGCTACAGAGGAGAAACCCATAATAATTATCTGTATTTTCTCTCCAGTTATCAAAAGGCGTTTTAACTCATCGTTACCTACATCTTCAAGGGTTTTTTTACCAATTTCCAGTAAAGATGCAGACATTGCAGCTATCCTCTGGTTTTTAACATGGGGATTACTTGAAGTAAATATTAGTCCGTCCTTCCTGATAACATAAGATTCCTTAATATCTGTACGCTCATGCATATCCTCAAGAACTTCGTAGATTTGCTCTGAAATTGGCCTCATTTTTAAATCACTGGTTTAATTGATTTTAGAAATGCTATAAACAGGATTAACTATCTATATAATCTTTAACTACTTTTTTAAGAGTTATCCTGATCATTCCAATATTAGCATTATTTTCTGTTAATACTATTATAACATGCTTTTTTCCAAATTCTTCTATGACAATCTTTCCAGAATCTGTTTCAACAATTAATTTCTCTAAATTACCATAACTGATACTTTTAATCATTTCTCTAACTGCACCAAGTGCCGCAGCAGTTGTAGCACTTAAAATAGAGGTATTTTGATCAATTTTACTTATAGGAATACCATCTAATCCTGCCAGAATAGAGTCTTTTACTCCAGTTACCCTATTTATAGAAATTAAAGCTTTTTCGAAATTTGTTTCAAGTTTCATTGGATTTACCCAAACTATTTAATTTTTTTTCAATATTTTCTATAAGACTGCCCATTATATTTTCAAGATCTTGATTTTCAAGTGCTGATGTGTTAACTACAGGAACTTCATCAGATATGCTCAGTTCTTCCCGAATTTGAGAGTCTTTAATTTCACAGATATCTGTTTTATTGGCAGCAATTATATAAGGTACATTATAGCCAGTTATAAACTTTACGAGTTCATGGTCAACGGGGGATATCCCTACAGTAGAGTCAATTAAAAGTATAGCTCCGTCCATTCCAGTAGCAAGAGTGTTCCACATAAAAGAAAATCTTCTATGTCCCGGACTTGCAAATAAATGTATTAAGAATCCCTGTTGTTCAATCTGGACAAAATCAAAGCTGGTTGTAATGCTATCAAAATCTCCTTTAAGAAGCAGATCTTGCCCACTTAATTTTTCGACGAATGTTGTTTTCCCTGCATTAAGAGCACCGAATACAACTACTTTAAGGATAGATCCCATTGCCATTAACTATTTACGCCCCTTTTATATTGGCTATAATTTACATCTCAAATTTTTTATCCTAAAATTTTTTCAGGACAATTTTACTGTTTCCGTCTTTAGATTCTATACTGTCGACTATGAAAGGATCCCCTGTAACTTCTTCCATCATAGCAGCACACCCTAAAGCCATGGGACATCCAACGGAACGAGGGACACCATATTCTTCCAGATAGTCTGTGTAATGATGAACACGACAGTTATTAACCGTCATTTCCACACCATCATCAGTTACCTTATAATCCATGCTATCAGCTACATTAAAACGTCCCACAAGATAATTATCAAAGAATTCTATCGCTTTTTCGGGATTGCTGGTATCTCGATCTTCTCCAAGCATTTTTGATCCTACTTTAATAAGGTACCATAGATCTTCTCCAAAAGCTCTAGTAACTCCACCGGAACCTTCTCCCGATACTTTCCATAGACCTTTAGTAAATCCCATTAAGGATGCTGCATATAAAACATTTATAGGATCTGGCTGATCACGAAGCAGTGCCACCAGTGTTTCATTTTTATCTTCTGCCATTTAAAACCCTCTACTATTTCTCCATTACTTCTTTTACTTTTTCTGCTGTTCTTTCTACTTCCATAAGTACAAGTCCAAGGTTTACTTCTTTAGGTGAAAGTACAGCTAAAATACCTTTACTACCTGCAAAAGAGAATGTAGCCTTCCCAACATTTCCTTCAATAATGATCTCACCCAGATCTCCCCTGCTTAACTCATCACAGGTCCTTTGAGAAGTACCCACAATTGCTGCACCCATTGCAGCTAAACGTTTCTCATCAGTGTCTTGCGGTAAAACAGAAGCTATCATTAAACCATCTGGCCTTAAAAGAGCAGCACCAGTGACATCGCCAGGAGCTCTTTCCATAAGTTCATTCAAAATTCCACCTACGTCTTCACGAATACCCATATTAAAATCTCCTAATGTTTCTAATTGTTTTTTCTCAGATCCACTTATATTCTTTTTATTTTTGATCTGCAGCGCGATAATATGGACTAATCCAAATTCCATAGTCATACAGCTGTATATATCGATGATTAACTTACTCAAAGGAAATAATTATTTAAAGTGTGAATATGTGATATAATCACATTATAAGACAATGCGCATTTGCGAAAAGTATAAATATATCTAGTAAAAAGTAACAATTTTATCATAAAAATCTTATTATTACCTCAGCAGGTAATAAGAGCCGTATTAATGTATTAATTTAATTAAAAAAGTATTAAAAACATTTATAGGGGCACAATAACTACTTAATTATATTAATACCCTTAATTCTTCAATAATTAATTATAATGATAAAATTCATTTATTAAAGCTTCGAGTACCAAAAGTGGTGTCTATGAATAAACCTAATGATCTTAAAAGAGCAACCGTAGCCATACCTCACGATCTGGATTATAAATTCAAAAAAGTAGCATCTCAAAAATACAAGTTTGAAAAAGGATGGTACAGTAAAGCAATGGTCGAAGCTATGGAGATATGGTTAAAATATAATGAGTTTATTCAGTTAAAAAATGGAACAAATTCCCTTGGCCGTTCCATAGGTAAGATGATATGGGATGAATGGAAACAAAACTTTCAGAATATAGATTTCCAAACAGCTAATGAATCTACAAATCAAATTTTAAATCAGTTCAGTAATAAATCAAAATATGTAGAAAATATAGACTATCACATCAACAATGATGACCTTAAAATCTATTTAAAGAGTTATAGTATAGATAACAAACCAGAAATGGTGGAAAACCTATTAACTGAATATCTCCAACCAATTACAATAATTACCCGAGCAGGGATAGAAGAGATTACAGGTGACCACTATAAAATAAATGAGTTTAAAGTAGGAAAATCCAGCAAAATACATTTAAAAAAATGTGAATTAGATACTAAAGTCAGTGATTGAGTTTGATAATTCTATTTCTTAAAAAGTAAAAGAAAATAATAAAGAATTAATTTAGATTCTTTATTACATTATCCCTTCTCTGGATTCTCTTTCTCCGGATCTTTTTAATAATATCCTTTCTCCAACCGTTTCGACCATGCTGTAAGGAATAACCCTGTCTCTTCCCCTAAGGCGTCCTCCCTCATGGAGGATAATAGAATCTATCCTGTCTGATTTAAAATCAACATCAATATCATCTACTTTACCAAGTTCATGGCCTGATGCGTCTAAAACTTCTTTTCCAATAAATTCATCTTTAATTTTCAATTAAATCACCTCATACCCATAGAAAGAATTATAATCACTGGCCGTTAAAAGCCGTGAAATAATTCAGCGTACCTTAAAAAATTTAATGAAATAGCTGAAATATGTTATTACTATATTTAAAACTAGTAATATATTTTTTGTTATAATCACATTAAACAAAATTAGATCAATATAATTTATCTGATTTGTAAAATCAGCATTTTAAATGAGTATCCTATAAAAATAAGTGGTTAAACATTTTCTAAATTAGACTTAAAAAACAAGGTTTAGAGTCTATTATTTTGACTCATTCTTTAAATTAAAAACAGTTTCTGATTTTATCAGGCCTTTATTTTCCAAATCATGCATTAATTGAGCTATTATTGCATATTCCTGGCCAGTATAATCAGCTAATTCTTCAATAGACGCATTTTGTTTTCTACTTAAATAATCTAAGGTGTTCATCATTAACTCGCGTCTTAACTCCTCATTTTTCCATTTGACCATCAATATATCAATCCTCACATTTGGAACAGCAGTTTTCATCTTCTGCCATTCATTCACATTTAGTGTTTTATTTTACACTTGAAGTGTATGTCTTGCCCATTATATAAATTTTGTTGAACATATGGTATGAATAACGTGTAATTATTGTATTATATTTAGTATAATAAAAATTTTTAGATCGTTGCATACTCCAGTTTTAATATTAAATATTAAATCAATTAAAAACTATTACTATCCAAATTATAAGATTAAATTAGTTAGAATATGCTAAAAAAATGATACAATCTAAATTTCAGCATTTTTATCACAGATTAGGACTTAATAATTAATATATTTCGCATACCAATATTCCAAATTAATAAAACGTCCCCATTTTAATAAAATACAACAAATAATTAAAGATAGACTATACGAATCACTATTTTAGATCATTGATTTTAAAGAATGAATACATTTAGAGACCTATTTTAAATATAGCAGATGTAAATTAAGTTATAAAAAAAGAAATATGTGCCTAAAGCACATGTAGGGCAGAAAAGACTCTTTTTCACCCTATTTTTTTAATTCAAGTCTTTTAGGTTTTTCACATGTTATCATGAAGATTGTTCTATCCCCTAAACTTACTGCACGATCAGCAATTCGTTCAAGGAATCTTGCAATGAACAATAAATATATCATATAAGATATAGAATCCTTGTTCTGAAACATACTACCTGTAACATTTTCAAGGGACTGATCAAATAAATCATCTACTTTATCGTCATCATGCCTCAACTCTCTTGCCATATCCATGTTCTGATCGATAAATGAGTATAAACCTTTACTGAGCATCATCTGCACAAGGTTAGCCATATGGTTAAGATCTTCCATAGATCTTGCTGGAATTTCTTCACCTTTTAAATTTTTAGCGGCATCAGCAATATTTACTGATAAGCTGCCTATCCTCTTTAAATGGCTGCCAACTTTAATACATGCTTCAATAAATCTTAAATCCATTGCAACAGGCTGTTCTGAAGCAATGATACTGATGCATTTCCTTTCTAAATGAAAACTTAATTCTTCTATTTTATCACGGGCTTTAATAACACCGTCCAACAGATCTGTATCATAGTCATTAAAAGCTTTGATTGCATCTTTATGTGCCTGGATTGTTATCTGTCCAATTTCATTTACATCTTCTTTTAGCTCTTTTAGCCTTTTTCGAAACAGTATCCTAGGATATTTTTTTCTTTCCATTTTTAATCCTCCGTTTTGGACTTATAATCTTTTATTAAATTATCCACATCAATTACAGATGGTTCATTTATCCTATACTTAGACAACAGTTCTTCACGAGAATCTGTGGTATTTAAGCCAATTTTATCCCAAAACATATCAATACGTATAGGTAATGATAATTTACACTCCTCATTCAACTCAAGAATAGTTTTAAACAGTTTTTTACCTGTTTCATATATCTCAATTCTTGACTCGTCGAGGATTTTAATTTTTTCCATTGCATCGTTTTCATAAAGTTCGTTTAAAGATTTAGCATTCAGATACCAAGCCCCTACAACTAGATCATCGCTTAAAAACAATATAGATTCATAATTCTCATTTAAAATTCTCATATAACCTGATAACGGCAGATATGATTTATCAAGTTTGTTTCCATGCAGTCTATTTTTAGGTTCATCTGATGGGAGCCACATTTAATCATCACATATTATTTTTATATAATTTTGAAATATTAATTTTTACTTCATTAATACATTGTAGAATACTTTATGATGTACGACCTTCATTCCTATTATGGAATAAGCTATCCTGTCATCCATCCCCATTATATGATGTCCCATACTTAAGAGATTCCTTCCAATAAGGATTGAGTACATTGCAGCAGTCGAAGAGTTATCATCACCGTATTCTAAAAACATCTGATTGTAAAAATCCTGCAGAGCAACAAAATTTTTAGTTGAACGTTTTAGAAGCTGTATATCCTCACTTAAAAGTGATCCAACTCCATCCTTTAGCATGTTTTCCACAGTTTGAGACATAAATTTAATATGAGGAGGTTTATATGAATCTGAACTTTTTTCTGCTGCATCTATAGCGTATCTGGATATGTATGCTGAAAGAGTGTTTATTCTCTCAAGTTCAGTAGATGTCCTTAAAATGGCAGCGCCCAGTCTTAGATCCCTGGCAACAGGTTGATGTAGTCCAAGGATTTTTAAACATTCATATTCAATATGTTCACTTTTTTTGTTTACTTCACTGGTAGCTTCAATTGTTTCTTTTGCTAAATCCGTATCTTCCACTAAAAAACTTCGAGTAGAATGTTTAATCATATCCACTGTTTCATTGCTGTAATCTAAAAGATCACCGCTAATTTTCTTTAATTTATTCTCCAATATCAGCCCATACATTGCTTCACCTTTAGTGCATATCCATTATAAAGATGTGCACGTTGATTAAATAAAAATTCATTTAACCGAATCTACCAGTTATGTAGTCTTCTGTACGTTTATCTTCAGGTTCTATGAATATTTTATCGGTAAGTCCACTTTCTACGATTTCCCCATGTAAGAAAAATGCTGTGTATTTGGAAACCCTTGTAGCTTGCTGCATGTTGTGTGTAACGATGATTATGGTGTAATCATTTTTCAGTTTGTGAATCAAATCCTCTATTTTTGTTGTTGATATAGGATCAAGTGCTGATGCAGGTTCGTCCATTAATATAACTTCAGGATTTACTGCAATAGTCCGAGCTATACATAACCTCTGCTGCTGACCTCCAGAAAGCCCCATAGCTGATTTATCCAGCTTATCTTTGACTTCATCCCATAGTGCAGCGGCCTTTAAACTTTCTTCAACCCTTTCTGTTAATACAGATTTATCTTCGATTCCGTGTACCCTGAGGCCATATGCCACATTGTCAAATATAGACTTTGGAAATGGATTTGGCTTTTGAAATACCATTCCTACCTTTTTTCTTAACTCAACCACATCTAACTTTGGATCGTAAATATCCTGGCCGTCTAAAAGAACAGATCCGTCCATTTTAAATGTGTCAATAAGGTCATTCATACGGTTTAAGGTACGTACAAATGTTGATTTTCCACAACCAGAAGGACCTATAAGTGAAGTAACTGTATTTTTGTGAATTTTAATGTTTATATCCTTTAAAATTTGTGCTTCGTCAAAGTAAACGTTTAAATCCTCAACTTCAATTCGGTAATCCATTCTATCGCCCCATCATCTTTTTAGAGTATCTTTCAACTAGTGTATTTGTAACAACGGTTATTACGAGCACTAAAAGCACCAGTACAGCTGCAGTTCCATATGCATTATCAAGAGATATACCCTCAGTTGCTAAAATATAAAGGTGCAGTGGAAGAGGTCTTGCTGGGTCAAAAATGGATATAGGAACAGACAGTGCCGCACCTACTGCAAATAAAATTGCAGCTGCCTCTGAAATAGCCCTTGCAAGTCCTAAAATTACACCAGTAGTGATTCCCGGAACTGCTGCAGGTAAAACGACGTTATAAATTGTTTGCCACTTGGTAGCGCCTATTGCAAGGCTACCTTCCCTGTATGATGAAGGTACAGCTTCCAGTGAAACTTCAGCTACCTGTAAGATTGTAGGAAGTGCCATAATTGCCAGTATTAAACCTCCAGATAGTACACACCATCCCAGTCCAAGGTAAACAACGAAAAATGCCAGTCCAAATAGCCCATATACAATTGAAGGGATAGATGCCAGTGTTTCCGCCCCAAATCTTATTAGTTTAACCAGGTTAGTTTCTCCAGCATATTCCGAAAGGTATACTGCTGCCCCAACACCAAGAGGAGTTGCAACAATAATTGCTATAAACGTCACATATAAGCTTGATATTATCATTGGGAATATACCTCCAGATTTACCCGAATCTATAGGATTACTGAATATAAAACTCATATTTACAACTGGTAATCCTTTATAAAGTATATACCCTATAATAACGAGCAATATAAGGACCGTCAAGATCCCTGATGCCCAAAAGACTCCTTTCATAATTTTTTGGGACATTTTAGGAGACATAATTTTAAGATTTAACATTTTAAATCACCCAAATAGCTGTATAAATCCAGGTTAAGCATTATAAATATCCTCCTCCAATTACAACCTTCTTCTTATAGTGGAAGTAGTTAGCTATTATAAGAAGGATGATTATCATGATAAACAACACTATTCCTGTTGCAAACAGTGCACTGTAATGTATTCCAGTTGCATAACCCATTTCAAGAGCTATGTTTGATGTTAATGCCCTTACGGGGTCAAATATTGAATTTGGAATCTGCGCAACATTTCCTGCAACCATAATAACAGCGAGTGTTTCACCAATTGCCCTACCCATCCCCAGTATTATTGCAGTTATAATTCCTGGAATAGCTGCTGGGAATATAACATTCCTTATTGTTTGCCAGTGAGTTGCACCAAGTGCAAGAGACGCTTCCTTGTATTCTACAGGAATAGACCTTAATGCATCTTCAGATATACTGATTATGGTTGGAAGAACCATTACTGTAAGAATTAAAGATGCTGCAAGCATACTAAAACCAGTTCCCCCAAAATACACCCTCATAATTGGAACAAGTACTATGAGTCCAAAAAATCCATATACAACTGAAGGGATACCTGCGAGAGTTTCAATAACTGGCTTTAAAATTCTTCTCACTGTACGAGGTGCAAGTTCTGCCAGAAAGATTGCACAACATAAAGATAATGGCACTGCAAATAGCAGTGAAAGGGCAGTTATACCTAATGATCCAATGATCATTGTAAAAACACCGTACTGGTCATCTGATGGAGACCAATTCATTCCAAATATAAACTTCAAGATTCCAACATGTTCCATTGCAGGGAAACCTTGCTGGAATATGAATCCTATGATCAGAATTATTACTATGATGGACAAAATGGCCGTTATGAAAAGCCCTTTTTCCACTAGAAATTCTTCATACTTCGTCATTTCTTCAACCTCATAAATTTTCTATTTATGTGTTCGGAAAATACCTGTATTTTCTTCAACCTCGGAATCTAACTATATTCTAAATAAATTTGAATGTGATTTTAATTTTTTAATAATACAAACTTTTGTAAGCGCATCCAAGATTACAGTACAATCTACATATTTACAGGGACAATATTCTGACCTTTTACTATATCCTGTCCTTCAGGACTTAATGTAAAGTCAATGAAGTCCTTAACTGTTCCCTGCGGTTCCCCTTTAACCACGAAAAGGAATGCAGTTTGTAATTTATAAGATCCACTTGCCACTGTTTGTGTTGAAGGGCTAATTCCATCAATTTTTACAGCTGTAACATCACTGCTCATATGAGCTAATGAAACAAATCCTATTGCACCAGGATCTTGCGCAACTACCTGTTTAACGGATTCAGTTGAACTTTGAACTACTGCATCTGGCCTGATATCAGTACCATCCATTATTAAATTCTCAAAAGATGATCGTGTACCTGACCCTTCTTCTCGAGTTACAACATGGATCTGTGTGTTAGATCCTCCAACCTGATTCCAGTTTGTAATAGCTCCACTGAAGATGCCTTTAACCTGATCTTTACTTAATGCAGTAACATTGTTGTTGTTATTAACAGCTATAACAATACCTTCTTTTCCTATTTTATATTCTGTAAGCCCTTCTTTTTCCTGTGGCGTTAAATCTCTTGAACTTGTACCTATTTCAGTTATACCCTGTGAAACACTGCTTATACCTAAACTGGATCCTCCACCCTGCACGTTTATTTTAACGTTAGGATGTTTCTCCATGTACGCGTCAGCTAATGCTTCAGCTACAGGCTGTACAGATGTAGAACCTGCAATTTGTACTCTTTCATATTGACTTGATGGGATAATTGTTAAATAAGCGATAATTATAATGATGGCAATTACTATTCCATACTTGTATTTCCGATTCATGTTCATCACCTTGAGTAACTCTTCTTCTTTGGAGTATTTAAATATAAAGTGATGAAACAATGAATCAAATTTACATGATAAACTTCTCTTTTATGCCTTTAAATTATAAATAAACAAAAAAGTAGTGGTTTTAAAAACCACTTAGCTAGAGGTCATTGGAACTGCTCCAGCTTGTTTAACTATATTTTGTCCTTCAGCGCTCATGGTAAAGTCTATAAAGTCTTTAACTATACCAGTAGGTTGACCTTTAGTTAAGAAAATGAATGGTCTTACTATTTTGTAAGTATCGTCGCTGACTGTTTTTTCTGAAGGAGCTACTCCGTTAATTGTAACTGCTTTAACATCACCATTAAGGCTTGCTAATGATATATATCCTACAGCATTAGGGTTTCCTTTAACTGCCTGTAAAACAGCTTCTGTTGAGCTCTGAACTATTGCGTTGCTTACAATTTTAGTTCCATTTTTACCGCCCATTACTATGTTCTGGAATCCATCTCTGGTACCGGAACCATCTTCTCTGGTTATAACACTTATAGCACCTGATGAACCACCTACTTTGCTCCAGTCGGTGACATTTCCACTGAATATGTCTTTTGTCTGGTTAATTGTAAGTGCACTAACTTTATTAGCGTTGTTTACTATAACGACTATTCCATCTTTTGCAATTTGAGTTTGTACTAATCCTTGTGCATCACTGTCTTTAGGCTTGGAAGATGCCGTACCTATATCCGCTGTCCCTTGCTGAGCGCTTGTGATACCTACAGATGTACCTCCACCCTGAACATTTATTTTAACGTTAGGATGCTTATCCATGTAAGCTTGAGCTAACTTCTCTGCCACTGGTTGTACGGAAGTTGAACCAGCAATCTGTATTGTTTGTTGATTTGAGCTTCCTGCAAGTGCAAAGTAAGCACCAATTATTACTACTATGGCTACTATTATTCCAATCAAATATTTTGAATTCATTTGATTCACCTCATCCTATAATAAAGGTTCACCCATATTTAAAGGTTCCTATTTGTGTATAAGTTATCACATTATAGGAACTAAGACATTTTAGACGTTGCCAGATATCACTTGAAATATCACTAAATGTGTTCAATACTGCACTAAAAGCGTTAATTTTAAATAAATTCATATTGCATAAATATCCAATATGATAACGGAAGAAGTGTTAAAAGATATATTCAAACCGAGGACTCTAAAATGGAGAACCGCTATAACAAAAGTTGAGCCCAATAAATTAACCACACGGGGTTATTTACAGGAAGATCTTATAGGAAATATATCTTTTGCCGAAATGATACACCTGCTCATAAAAGGAGAGCTGCCTTCCAAAAACGAAGCCAAAATGTTGGGTGCAGTTCTAGTATCATTTTGTGACCATGGCGTTACTCCTCCAAGTACACAGGCTGCAAGGATCATGGCATCCACAGGATCTCCGCTACATGCATGCATCGCCGGTGGCCTTCTTGCATTTGGTAAAAATCATGCAGGAGCCATAGAACATGCCATGAAAATTCTTCAAGACGGAATTAAAAGAACAGAAAATGATACCCTCCGAATTGCAGAAGAAATAGTGGGCCATTTTTTAAAAAATAATGAAAAAATATGCGGTTTTGGACACAGATATCATGATGAAGATCCAAGAGCACGAAGACTCATGGAACTTGCAAAAAAATACGGGTGCTTCGGCAAACATTCAGAGCTTGCTACCACAATTGAGAACTTGCTCTTTGAAAAAAAAGGTATTCGAATGAATATTGATGGAGCAAATGGGTCAATTTTATCAGATATGGGGTTTAACTGGACAGTTGGAAGTGGCATGTTTATGATTGGCCGCTTACCTGGTATTTTGGCACATGTAAATGAAGAAAAAACAAGAGAATCCCCATTTAGAAAATTTTTTGAAATAGACGAAATTTACTACGACGGAGTATAAACAATCAAATCCGCTTATTTTTGCCCATTAAATATTCATTTTAATAGAGAAACCTCTATTTTTAAACGCTCATGTCCAGAAGATTGTGTGAACAATCCCTAAATTTAATGTAATTCAATTAAATTGGCTTTTTAAAGTAAATTTCATATAATTAACCAATACTCCATTTAATACAAAACATAACTTATGCACATGACCATTAACATGAGCGTTTTTAAATATTAGTCCATAATTTGACTTTTTTAACTTCATATCCATCTATATGATTATTAATCCTATTATAACGCCAATTTAATTGAATAATCTTTTTTTAATGAGTAAAACATTTAATACAA
Source organism: Methanobacterium sp. UBA8 (assembly GCA_002509665.1). Lineage (GTDB taxonomy): Archaea > Methanobacteriota > Methanobacteria > Methanobacteriales > Methanobacteriaceae > Methanobacterium_D. The sequence continues at coordinate 4,835 of DADN01000256.1, read as the reverse complement.
ACTTTAAATGTCTTAAAATATATATAATACGTTATACAATACTTCCATCTAGCATTATACAATTTAAGGAGGTGAAACTGTGAAAAGAAAATCAATGATGTTATTAATTGTTTTTATCTTAGCTTTAACACTTTGTGGCACTGTTGCAGCAGCAAATACTTCTTATGGGATTAATGTTGCTAATTCAGGTCTCTTTGAAATAGTATCAACAGCCATTGCATTCCTTGGAATTGGTGCAGCCTGCAGTAAATCTGGCAAATCCCACGGTGGTGATTTTGATTTCGACAGCAGCTGGGATGATGGAGGCTTTGATGGATTTGATGGTGGAGATTAAAAATAGGGAGTTATAAAATGGTAGATGAATCATATAAAAAAGATGAATCATATATACGGGCCAAACGTAGAGTTGAAGAAGTGAGAGGTTTTTACTCACATTTGATCACATATATCGTAGTGAACGTGTTCCTGGCAATCATTAATTTCTTTACGACTCCAGGGTTCTGGTGGTTCCTATTTGTAACATTTTTCTGGGGAATAGGTCTTGTTGCACATGGATCGTCAGTTTTCTTGAAACGAGGGTTCTTTTCCAAAGAATGGGAAGAGCGAAAAATCAAAGAGTACATGGAAAAAGAGAAAGAATAATCCACATCTTTTTACTTTTTAAATGAAAATAAAGTATTATTTTAAATTAGATAATTTAGGGTTCCGTCTAAATCTTTCAGGAGTTGTAGTCCTAGGTATATTTTCATAAAATTCCCTTGAAACATCTATTATTTCAATAGAAATATCTCCAATTCTTTCAAATGCCTTAACTACCCTAGATAAAGACAAGTAATATGTTGAACGTTCAGTATCATCAAAGGACGCCTCTGCCATTTGAGTTGCAATGCAGTTTAATGCTTTTTTCTGCAAAGCATGTATCTTTTCTTCGTAATCCATTACTTTACCCTTTAATTCAAGTTTTTCGTTTAAGAAGATATCCATGGAGTAATTAACCATTTTCTTTGCAGTTTCATACATTTCCCCAAGATATATGAGCATTTCAGGATCAACTTCATACGACTCTTTCATGGTAAAATTAGCAAATTGGCAGGAATGGTCCCCAATACGTTCTAAATCATATGCTACCTCACTGAAGGCCATTGTTTTACTGAATTCTGAAGAAGGGTTCATGGATAAAGCCATGTCCACAGAAGTTCTCACTTTTTCATGCATGTTATTTGTAATATAGTCCATATTCAACGCTTTACTTGCCAGCTCATCATCGTAGGTTGAAAGTGCCTCAAAGGATCTGTCAAGCTGTTTACAAACATGATTAGACATGTTCTTAATCATTTCTTTAATGTATAATGTTCCAGCATGTTCCCTTGATGTTTTTTCTTCTTCAAAAACCTCTGAAAAATCATCGAACTTTTTTAAATCAAGGGTATATGCTCTTTTTACAACTCCCTTAGTTATAAGAGGTTGAAGCAGTTTTGTAACGTATCTCCTTGTTATCCCAAGTTTTTCAGCGATTTCATCCTGTGTTGAGGGATGTTCATATAGGATGATGTCCAGTATCGCTTTTAAAGTGCTATTTTTTGTTTTCTTAGTCATAATATCATCTAATGAGTATTACTATCTTTTTCACGGTTGATTACTATCGACTCCTGAATTATCGATAAAATTACATAGGATAATGCTGCAATAACTGCAAGCGAAATTATCAGACCGAAATCCGCGAAAAGATTCGCATATAATTTCACAAATGGTGAATGTGTATCCACAAATCCATTTAAAAGTTTGATTATACCAACGGATAATATTATGTATCCGTATGATCTTTTTATATTCTCCGATTGTATTATCGGGTAGATCCCCATAATTAGAAGTCCTATACCAATAGTTCTAAAAAGGGTTCCATCAGTTGCAGATTCCAAATAATGGAAAATTTGCTCTGGTTTCCAGTATACTGAAGAGAATAGATAAATTAACTCAACAGCGACTATAATTATAAGCGGAAACACGTAAACTATCTTAGTTTCAATTCTTTTTGTGTTTATAATCTTTCTTGCGTTTACACTCTTTTTGGGGTTTACATTTTCAAGCGGTTCTTTTATAAAATGAGACATTACCTGATAGAGCATTGCCCCAATAACTGCACCAATAACAGTTCCCCCTACTCCAAGTTTGGTGGTAGTAAGTGCGACTATTCCTGAAATTACACCGGCCATTATGACATCTAACATTTTTGACATTATATCACATTATCAGTTCTATTTTTCTCCTTTTTTTCACGTGAAAAGCATTTATTAATTGTTATATATTTTTGAATTTTAAAGACCTCAAACACTCTTATGTTTGGTTTTATCTCTTAAATATTAAGATCAATATATTGCTTTAAAAAGCTGTTTTGATTAAATAATCTTTATTTTACCTTTTATCAAACAACTCCAAAATCAATTTAATAGAATAATTTCAAAGTAAAAATTATTACATATCAAATCCTCAAACATAATGAAATTTAAGTCATGTAAAATTACTGCTATGTATCCACAGCCAATAATAAGTAATTATTCCAGAATTATACCCCAATTGGTACCAAATATTTTCCCATAAAAACCGGGAATTATCAAAAGAAACGGAATAAACATTATTTTATTATACAATGAGTTAAAAAGTTTAAAAAGAAAAATTTAAGCCAGTTTACTGGTTTAAATTACAATGCATGTAGTGAATTATGTTTATATGAACATATCACATACTCTTCTTTTTCAACTTTTACAGAGTAATTAGCTAGTTCTCTTTTATATCCTGTTTCAGTATTTATTAAATTGACAAGAATCTGGTCATCTTTAATGATTAATTGATTGTGTGATGGGTAAGTATGGCCCCTCAGTTTTCTGGTTGTTGCAGTTCCTGAATTTAATGTAACCATTTTTTCTATCATCCAAACATTAGGGACATGTTTATGTCCATTTAAGACAAAATCAACTCCAGAATCTCTGAAAACACTTAACAAGTCTCCAGAGTCGAGCAAAATATTTCTTTCTCTTCCAGTTTGAGGTATAGGAAGTAAGTGATGATGGAAAGTTACTATTTTGCACATATCACTTGGTATTTTATCAAGTTCACTTTTAAGCCATTCCATCTGATCAGTTCCTATCTGCCCATCATTTATATCAGGTTCTGATGAATCCAATCCAAGGATAGCAAATCCACAGCTTTTGTCCATATGTAAAAATTTCCTTTCTCCAATTTGCTTTTCAAAATGGAGTAATCCTACATTCCTTGCATCATGATTTCCAGGAATTATGTGAACTTCTGTTATAGCCTTGAGTTCATCTACAAATGCAGCTGCATCGTTGTATTCGTGGACGTAACCTTCTGTAGTTAAGTCTCCAGCTACAATAATAAGATCAGGATTCTCATCTTCCAGCTGCTTTACTAAATTATTTTTTAAGTCATGGGAGAAATTCTTCTCACCAAAATGTACATCAGATAACTGTGCTATTTTCTTTTCCATTATTGTTCACCAAATAAAGATAAGTATTAGATGAATTGAATTGATTAAACCCAAATATATACTTTTAGTGGGGGCTACTTTCCATATTTATATAATGCTAAAATTACATGAATATTAAATTATAGTAGTGGTCAATTTAAGGGATGTTTTGTTTGATAATTTTGATTTAATTGACGACAGATTGCAGGATAATAATTTTATAATACTACTCTATCTTGTCAAAATAACCGAACTAGAGAAAGTCATAAGTGATATATTAAAATTGCATATCTCCATCCAAATCATTCTATTTCCTAACTATACCATTTCAAAATTCATACGCTTACCTGTAGGATTGTATTTTCTATTTTATAAAATATCCAAATTTCAGTTACATTGAATCAATTCGCAGTACTTGTTCTGCAGCTGGAACTAATTCAAAAATAATTTACTTAATCAATTAATTCAATTTTTTTAAACTTTTTCAATTATTGGTTAAATACATTGAATCAATTTAAAATACTTGTTTTGCACCTGTTGATTAGTCTCCAAAATAGTTTACTTAATTTCATTCCAGGTACTCGCTTGCAACTGAATTTAATCCTAAAATTCTGCAAGGGGCTACAGCTAAACTTCTATTTTAGGTAGTGTTGCATAATTAAACCAGAACTCATTAAAAATAAGCATATCTTCCCTAAACTTATTTAAATTAACAGATTTAATTATATAAGCATTGGCACGTTTCTCATAAGAGTTATATACATCTTCATTATTGCGCGAATTTGTTAAAATAATTACAGGAATGCTTTTTAGTGTATCATCTGTTTTAATCTCTTTGAGTACCTCATAACCCCTTTTTCCAAGTAAATTTAACTCTAATAAAATTAATGATGGTGTTTTACTATATTTGTACTTATTTTTCTTATTCAAATAGTCCATAACTTCCACACCATCGTTTAATCTGCTAATATTGATATTCCATTTACTTTCATTGAATACTTCAATTATTAGGCGTGCAGCGGCAGGGTTGGCCTCTATTAATAATATTTCAATAGGCGTTTTCATTAAAATTCCTCCTCTACAATATCATTTGTACTACCTCTATTTTAAATTATGCATTTTAATTTATCCTTTTAAGCTTTTAAAGTTATTATATGATCCCTAATGATCATAAAAAACTCTATTAGTGCAATATTAACAAAATAAACGATTTCATTCACCCTACTTGGGGCATTTTGAGGGTTAGCCCCTTATCGGAGGTAGGTGAGAGTGTGAGGGAAGGTTTTAGATTCATACGAACTTCAGTTTTTGCACCTTAAATTGATTCCAAAATTCTGCAAGGGGCTATAGT
>DADN01000224.1 GCA_002509665.1 Methanobacterium sp. UBA8 | reverse complement strand
TTTTCAGAGCATCTGTTGATTTAGTATTGCCCAAAATATTGGTAAGATTATTTCCAGTGAATGGGCCCAAAATAGGTCCAGGAGGACCTGGCATTCCAGGTGTAGAAGTTACACTAATAGTTCTAGTTGATGCATTGCTACCTTCAGTATTACTTACAGTTAATTTGACTGTATAATTACCAGCAGCGTTGTAAGTATGTGCTGGGTTCTGTTCGGTTGATGTTGTTCCATCACCAAAATCCCAAAGCCAGCCAGTAATGTTTCCCACAGATTCATCTGTGAATTGAACAGCTAACGGAGCTAAACCACTGGTCACATTAGAAATGAAAACAGCCACAGGAGCATTGGAACTAGGAATATCAAGAGTATCAGCTCTTGAAGCAGCTACTCTACTCTCCATATGGACACCGTAACCCTCCAGTACAAGTGTACTAAATCTGGCTGTAGCTTTTATCTTTTTACCTGCCGCTGCAGGAAGCACTTTAGCTGTTAAAATTGCTGTTTTTTGCTGGCCTCTTTCAATACACCTCATCCGGTATACATCCCAGATTCCAGTACTTGGATCGTAATTTTGCAGATTTCTATCAGGTACAACAAAAGACATGTACTGCAATCCTTCAGGTACAGGCATATATATCTTCAGCGGGCACCAATCGACCAGTCCATTATTAGTTGCAGTTACAGTTATGGTAACTGTGTCACCTACGTGTGCCACCTGCGGATTAACTGAAACAGTTAAATATCCGCTAAATAGAGTGGTTGGGTCTATTGGTAACACAATAGGAGTATCATTGCCCTCACCCCCTGCAAATGTAGCCCCTATTGTTGAAAATATGAAAAATAAGGTCAATAATAATGGAATAACTGCTATTACTGGTTTCATTTTCTCCCCATGTTGATTCAATATAATTTTAGATTTACGCCATTATTGAGTCACTACTCAAATAATAACGTATAAATTCATTTATTTCTAATTTGAGACTTAAATTAGTCTATTTATGTGCATCAAATCTCATTAACATACTAAATATTAATAAAAATTATTTACGCTTATCATATATTAATATCCGTAATTTTTACCTACTTTTTATTCAGCTATAGGTGCATATATACGTATCGAACGTGTTTCATTATTAACTAAAAATCTGAAATCGATAAAAAAAAGAGAAAGATAAATTAATATCTTCCTGTTTTAAACTTCCAGGTGTAACCAATACCATTATTTCCTGCCACATCTTTTATCGCTGATGCGGGGATGTAAATCTGGTACCATGTGTTAGCAGACCTTTTACCTGTTTTAAGGTACAATACATTGTTTTTGATCAGTTTACTTACTGCGATTTTTTTGCCTGTTTTAAGGTTTTTGATGTACACTTTTGACCAGTTAATACTTGCTTTAATGTTTTCTGTGAATTTAATGTAAAGTGCATTTGTCCTTGAAATACCTGTAGCACTCTTTTTTGGGTAAATAGCACTTATCCCAGGTCTTGTTTTGTCAATAACATATTTTGCAGTGTAAACAGGAGATTTATTACCTGCTTTATCCACAGCTAAGAACTTCAAAGTAGTGGTTGAAGTGATGCTGATAGGCCCAGTATATATTTTACTTGCTGTAGTTGGTGTAGCACCATTAGTAGTATAATAAATAATTCCCGGTTCGCTCATTGTTAATGTAATTGATTTAGTGACGTTATATAATCCTCCGATAGGACTAGCTCCTGCTGTAGGGGCAGTTTTATCAATGGTGTATTTTTGTGTGTAATTTGTACTCCAGTTGCCTGCAAGGTCAACTGCTATATATCTTAATGTTGTTGAGGTGCTTATTACTACTGATGTTGAATAAACTTTTCTCGTGGCGCTTGTTTTTGGATCACTGCCGTCGGTTGTGTAGTAAATGGTTCCAGGCTCACTAATTGTCAATGCAATGTTTTTAGTTGAGTTATATGTTCCCTCAGTTGGATTTGCAGTTACAGTTGGTGGAGTGATGTCACCTACAGTTATATCTGCGGATACAGTTTGACTGTCAACTGTAAATGAAGGATGGGAAACACCGCGAGCAATTCCTGTGAAATCAGTCATTAAAAGACCATTAAGGGTGAAACCACTTAAAGGATTTACGCTACCTAATGTATCACCAGCAAAAGTTACTGGTATGCCATCGGGGATATGACCAAATATTGGGTCGTGATAATAGAAGTCTGGATTGGTTGGATCAATTAATATTTCACTGTCATGAAGTAAATCAGCATAGATACTTGTAGGAATACCACTACCTATATTTGAAGGTGTTTGAGGTGTTAAAATCAGCCATGGACCTACTGTTACGCCGGATTGTACTTTTGAAGTAGGATCTGCATTTGAACCCCACCAGTTTAAAGATGCATCTACTGCAGGGCTTCCACTCTGGAATGCAATTAATGAATTTCCTGTCCCGATAATTCTGCTGAACTGAACTGTTGAGGTGGAACCGAGGCTGTTGTATAGAACACCACCTGTACCACTTGCAGTGTTATCTGTGAAATCACAACCAGTTACAGATACAGGGCCTAATCCGCCGTTATAAATTGCTCCCCCATTACCTGATGTCACTTTATTACCTCTGAAGTAACTGTCAGTAACAGCATAAGATCCCGGAGCACTTCCTGTTCCGTAGTTGATGATAGCTCCACCAGAATATGTAGCTGTATTATTTATGAAAGCACAGTTGGTTATAGTTGTAGAACCATAATTCCATATAGCTCCACCGCTGGTTGAATTTCCGTTTAGGAATGTTATGTTAGTGAAGCTGTATGTGTAGGTTACACCTTGTGCACCGACATTGAATAATCTACCTTTTTTTCCACCATTTATAATGGTAGAATCCCTGCTTTCTCCTATAAAGTTTACATTTTTGTTGTAAACACTAATTCCAGTTTCATTGTAAGTTCCATTTGCAATATAGACAGTTCCACCACTGTTTACTGTACCTGTGGCATTTTTTATTGTGAGTTTAGGTCCGCTTGTACCATTCCATGTTGTGTACTGACCGTCCCATGAATCGTTTCCTGCAGTGTTTACATAGATAGAATCTGAATTTGCAGCAACGGCACTAATGCCTGTGGAGAATATGATTGCCATGCTTATAGAAACCATGGCAATCATCGCTATGTGAGTTCCATTTATTTTATTTCCCAAGTATTTCCCCTCCGCATATAATCAAATTTAAAAAATTTTCTTCACATTTTTTAATGTGCAAGATAAAGTACTGTTTACACTTAATGTGAAAACTAGAAATAGGATTAAAATTGCCATTGAAGGCTTAGTTATTCGTTTTTTTATATTTTCTATTTTAAAACGCAGTGTCTCACCTCCACTATCTTATCATGAAATTCCAACATCAACTCCATAAAATTCACAGGAGATGAATGAAATTGAAATAATTATTTTAAAGCAGACTTTATGTATGTCGACGATAGCTTACGCTAGTGCACTATATTGGTTTCGTTGAAAATCAGGGTGTTAGTCTCTTAAATCATCGCTGCCTGATGTAAGAATGTTCACACACTATTATATGGGTTTATTTAATATATATAGTTTCTGTAAGCCCGAACTATATTAATACCTTACATTAACTATGTATTAATATTATTATTAGGAAAATGAGTAAATTCTACAATTATTTTTACTTTTATGCTGATNNTAAATTTTTATTTTTGAAAATTGCAACCCAATATATCGTTAATTTTAAATAGCATTCGCTAAATGTGTTTTAATTTTATAATTTAATAAAAAGGTTTACTGCTGCTGGTTTTTATCCCCTTTTGCTCAAATCAATTTAATTGGTCAATTACATCTAGTTATTATATATTGGACTTATTAGTACTTTAATATTGCTGCTAAAATGTAATTAAAATGTATTAATCTTCCCAATAAAAATCAGGTAGTAAATATGAACTTCGGTAAAAAAAGTGACTATTTAATAATTGCAATAGTATTATAGGGATGCTGTATTCATTATGGAAATAAAGGTAGTAACTATCATGGATTAATTTTAATATAAACAGAAAAATTTATAGATTGTAAATGGATTTTAAAATTATATACTCAAAAATTAGTTGAATAAAGGATTTGTAATTAGATTTTAGTCTTTTAAAATAAAAAATAGTAAAATTAAAAGTTAAATGAATTTAATCCTCAAAAAACTTGTTTTTGGGAGTTAGAAAATGTTTCACATTTTCTAAAATCATTTAATTTTTAAACTGAAACTTTCTTCTTTTTCTAATTTTGGAGCTTCAATAGTTAAAACACCGTGTTCGAAAGTGGCTTCAGCTTCATTGGGTATCACTTTTTTAGGGAACCTTACAGTCCTCCTCATGACACCTGATTTCCTATCATGAAGTGTTATATAGTTTCCATGTTCCACTTCAAGTTCAATATTGAAGTCTGCTTTAACTTTCAATTTAGTTTCAGTCAGGTTTAATTCAATGTCTTCTTTTTTGATACCTGGTAAGTCCACGTGCACGATTACACTTTCGTCAGTTTCAATTATATCCTTTCCAGGGACGAATGTATAATCAACAACAGACCTTTCAAGGTCCTGTTTCATACTGTCGATTGTTCTGGATGTGTCTTCAAGCATTCTTTCAATTAAACCTTTTCTATCTAAAATAGTTCTTTTTCTATATCTTCTATCATGCATTTTATCGGCCTCATTATTTGAGTCATTATTATATTTGGTTTATAAACTATAAATAATTGCTCTGGAATCGTGACAGAAAAATATGATTTTAGATTTGATCATATTTTGAAAATCATTGAACATGAAATATTCACATGTTTGGTTTTTTTCATCTGATAATGATATTATTTATAAAGAATTTTAAGCAGTTTTTAGTTAATATTAACTTAATCAAACCTAGATTAGATGTGAATGAGTCTAATTGAAAGTAGAATCAAGTCTATAAATAATTTCCATGTTAATAATAATTTCAAATTTTGCATGTATCGGAGAGCCGATAGATTTATATAACAAATAAAACTAATCTTTTAAATAGAGTTTTAGATTATTATTTAAGTATTATGGGCATTTATTGGTCCTATTTTTGAGATATGATTGATGAAGCTTTATTTTAAGGATTATAGATAACCCAATTATAATCTATGAAGCATATTGTATTTTTAAATAAAAGATATTATGCTCTAAAAAAACAAGTTTTTAATGCTTANNTTAATAAAAAATATTGTTTAAAATATTTTTTATCATTTACTAATTATATTTGCTTTATAAGCTTAATTAAGCGTGAATATCCTTATTCTGCGCGCATATATTTGGTTCATATAATCTTCACTTCAATACATTTAAATATAATTTATCCCATAAATGTGATAAGTAGGATAAATATGATTTACATGAAATTGAGTGACTGAAAATGAATCATGAAAGTAACAGAAAATGTGTTCTCAGTACAGCTAAAGTAGGCGAAAGGGGACAAATAGTAATTCCCAAAGATATTAGGGAGTTATTTGATATACAAAGTGGAGATACTTTAATTATAAGGGGACTTGAAGGCAAAGGAGTCCTGATCATGAAGGCAGAAGATCTACTTGCAAAAGCAGATATAATGAAAGACATTGCCCTTCAAATAGTTGGAGAAAATGAAGATGATAAGTAATGAATAGAGTATAATTTTAATGCTCATGTCTATGATCCTTTCATGGTTTTATAGTTCATGTTGGTACTGGTTAATTTAAGTTGAATATGTTTAAAAAATTCCATTTATTTTAATCAATGATTTAAATATAAATTATGGTATTAACACCATATTCCAGACATGAGCGAAAATTCTATTTTAATAATAAATCAACATTTTGAATAAAAACGTATTAAACTTTATACGTAACATATAGCTTCTCAAACGTATTTTAATGGATAGAACTTAAGAGAGAATGCTATTTCATTTAATTAATAGGTGATCAATTGAATAATACAGTTTCAGGCAAAAATATGGAAAAAAAACGTGGGCTCGATTATAAATGGGTCGTAATGATCAATGTGCTAATGGCAGGGTTAATGAGCTCAATCAATGGAAGTATAACCATGATTTCGCTACCTGCAATTTTCAATGGTATTCATATTGACCCCCTTACTTCATTCCAGTATCTTTTATGGATACTGATGGGATACGGTCTGGTAACAGCGACATTAATGCTTGGTTTCGGGCGTTTATCAGATATACATGGTAGAGTGAAGCTGTTTAAGGTTGGATTTTTAATATTCACAGTAGGTTCTATACTTCTCTATTTAACACCCAGTACAGGTGATGTTGGTGCTATAGAGATCATTGTATTCAGGATTATCCAGGCTGTTGGTGCTGCATTCTTAATGGCAAACAGTTCTGCAATATTAACTGATGCATTTCCAGTTAATGAAAGAGGTAAAGCTTTAGGTATTAATACTATTTCTTTCACATCTGGACAGTTTATTGGTTTACTGCTTGGTGGTATTCTTGCAGTCTACGACTGGAGATTTGTTTTCTTAGTCAGCGTACCTTTTGGAATATTAGGTACTGTATGGTCATTCCTTAAACTTAAGGAAATATCAGTGAAGGCTATAGATACTAAATTTGATATTTTAGGTAATACTGTGTTCATTGCCTCTATAACCAGCATATTACTTGCAATAACCTACGGTCTAATGCCTTATGGTAACAGTCCTATGGGTTGGAGTAATCCATGGGTAATGGCGGCCATGGCAATAGGATTGGTGTTACTTGCAGCATTTCCATTCATTGAAAACCGTGTTAAAAACCCAATGTTCAGGATGGACCTGTTCAAGATTAAAAGTTTCACATACGCTAATGTGGCAGGTTTTCTAAATGCACTGGGTAGAGGTGGAATGATGTTCATGTTAATTATCCTTTTACAGGGTATTTGGCTGCCGCTTCATGGTTACAGTTATGAATCAACTCCATTTTGGGCGGGCGTATATATGCTGCCCCTTACATTCGGATTTATATTAATGGGGCCACTTTCAGGAATGCTTTCTGATAAATATGGGCCAAGATGGATCGCAACAATTGGAATGGTAATTGCAACAGCTGCATTTATAATACTTGCATCGCTTCCATACAACTTCAATTATATTGAATTGGGACTAACATTGTTCTTAATGGGTGTTGGGGGCGGAATGTTTGGTTCACCAAATTCTGCATCCATAATGAATTCAGTGGCACCGCAGGACAGAGGTGTGGCTTCTGGTATGATGACCACAGTCATGATGACAGCTTTTACTGTCAGTATGGCCATGTTCTTCACAATAGTCATAGTCGGAATTACTCAGAGGTTCCCTGCTGCAATGACTTCTTCACTGGCAAGTATTGGTGCAGTACAGTTAGCTCCAGTTTTAACCAGTATTCCACCAACAGGGGCTATGTTTTCGGCATTCCTTGGTTTTAACCCAGTAAGTGCAATACTCAGCGGTTTACCTTCTCAGTTTGTTGCTTCTATACCATCTGGAACTTTGACAACACTTACAGGTACCACATGGTTCCCACAAACACTTGCAGAGGCATTTATGCCTGCACTCAGGTTATCATTTTACATAGGTGCAGTATTCTGTGCTTTAGCTGCTATACTGTCTGGACTTCGTGGGGATAATTATATACATGGAATGCATGTAGTTGATGTGAAATCCAATTCAGGTTTAGAATCTGAATTAGTGGAAGTTGAGGAAAAAACATCCAAATAGGCTGATAAAATAGTTTTTAAATTATTAAGTAATGTAGCTGAAAAATAGAGAGCTAAAATTATAAAAAATAAGGGAAATTAATGTTTTAATTTCTCATTAAACCTTTTTTTTAAAAAAAACATTTGTTTATAGTACTAATTTTTGTTTTTATCTTCCAAAATCAATTAATTTAGATGACTGATTTTAAGAGTTTTATCTAGCTAATTAGTTACATATAATATATTTTTTTAACTTCTTTAATATTCTCAGGAGTCTTATTGCCGTGTGGATACAATATATAATCTGTTTTCAATGCCATATGCATGTCTTCAGGGGCAAGATTGAATGTCCCTTCCCAATCTGTCATTAATCCAATTATTTTAAAGTTTCCAAGGAAATTCTGGCCGGTATTTGTGAAATTACCATACCCTTTCCATGCAGCACATGCCATAGTATAATTGCCTGCGAGTTTTGTATTGAAAAGAGCTTTTTTAAAATTACCAGATAAGAGCGATACAATGGTACCATAAGTTATACTTATATCATTTACCCTTCCAGTACCGTTAAGCCCATCTTGAGTATAATCAAAAGGACTTTCTTCATCTTCAGCTCCAGGAAGTACTATGTGGAAATTAAAATCACGCCCTTTTCCGTATAATTTATAATAACCATCAATAGAAGCTGTATCTGGAGAATTTGAAGGGATTGAAATGTAAGATGTGTAATTATAAGGTATCTGATCAAATAGAAAACCCTCAAGGGTACTGCTTGCAATTCCCAAAACTAAAAATCCAGATATAACAACCACAATGAGCACGTATAGTTTTCTTTTTTCTGTCATTATATCACTCATGTATATAACTTTAAATTTTTATTTTTGTAGGGTTGTTTTTGTTTTAAATTGGTCTTTCAAATAAAACAAGCCCTCAAACACTAAAATCTGTAAACTATGTTTCCAACTGCAAAAAATCAAAGATTTTTGCCCTTCAATTACTCAGAAATTTTAAGTTTCAAAGCAAAAACCTGAATTTTTGCTTGTTCATATGTTTCGTAATTGAATGATGAACGATCTTTAATTTTAAGAGTTTTGGGTAATTAGTGTTTGAGGCGATTAACAATCTATTGAGATAAATTCATTATTTATCTGATTCTGGTTTTTATATATTTTAGTTATTTCCTGTTCTACTCTAAATTAGAAGCCGTAGCCATGATCCTGGGATCAGTTGACTGTTTCCGCGTGGTATGCTGATAACTGATCCTCCAGTGTTTACACAAAGTGGTCCTGTTATAATCACTTTTATAATGATTATTTTCACTTTTATGACGATTAATGAATTGCTGGTTATGATCTTCCTTGTACTACTTATTGCTGTGATAGATGCTAAAAATTGTCCTCCTAGAGTTGGATCTGCGGTTGTGGTTACTCTATTATCTCTAATTCCATTAGGAAGTTGAGATACAGGGACATTAGGGTCTTTGTATGTTTTCATTTGTATTTTGGTTCCTTTGGGGAGTGCTTGATTTCCATAGCCTAAACTACGGCTTAGGTCAACATTGGCAGTTCCTTTTGGTTTAATCCATAAATCTGCAAAGACCTTTTTTTTATTTCCATCTATTTTAGTTACATCAAATGTTGCTACGACGTGTTTCCATGAAGTTCCATTGTTTTGAAATGCAACGTTTGTGGCGTTTCCAGATATGGCTGTATTTTGTTGGGGTCCAGTTTGGGGGATATTTGCATATGCAATTCCTCCCATTACTACGGCAACCACCAGGATTATTCCCAATATGATTTTTTTATCCATCCAAAATACCTCCTAAATAACTGTCACCACTTTGTAGCCTACAATAGATACAAATACCATTAGCAATGGAACTATTGCAACGTTGGCCCCTTCGATAAATGTTCGTATTCGTTCATTTTTGCGTGCTTCTGTGCTTAGAATTTCTTTAAATGCTAGAAAGGCTATTAATGCTATCACTGCTATTATGCTGTAAGTCATGACCTGTGTCAAGGTCACTGCTGTCGTGGTAGTTGTTACGGTCGATATCATATAACACCTCCGTTATTACAGTAATTGTATTTATTATTACATACTTATAAAGTTTGGTATCAATTTGGTACTATCATAATATTTTATTTATATTTCAGAATTTTTCAAAGAGGATAAACAGGTTCAGAAATTCTATTAACTGACCTTTGTAATAAAATAGCATTAATAGGTTATATTAACTTAAAATAGACTATTTTAATGTATATTACGAAATTAAAAATTTAAAAACAGTTATATGCTATAATAAAACTATTGGCAGCTATAATGATTCTAATATGGGATTAGTATCGTTTTTAAAGAATCGTATATATCTGAAAATTAGGGCCGGATTATTCTTTGGTTTTTATTTTTTTTAATGCAGGCTTTTGTATTTTAATGGAAGTACCAATCTTTAATGTGAGTAAATAGGGGGATGTAACTAATATTTACTTATAGATGAAGGGATCTGTATATATTGTTGTAATCTAGACGGTATATAGTAAAAAAAAGTCCATTTTTTGATTTTTATATTTTTTAGAAGTATTTTATGGACCAATAAATTAATATTTTCATTTCAATGTTTTTTTAATTGAACAATTATATTATAATTTATTGATTATATTTGTCTTTTAATGCCTTTTAGAATTCTATAGAGGACAAATTTCTTTTTAATGACTATACTAATTGTTATAATCTATTAAAATAGTTTATTACACTTTTGAAATATACTGTAAACAGTGGAACTTTATTAATAAAGTGTCCCATGTATATTTCAAAACTATTTTTTTGAATTGTTTTTAATTTTTGATTTCAATTCCCTTAATTNNTTTGAGTTGTCCTTAATTTTTGATATCAATTCACCTAATTATTTTTATTGTGTTAAATAGCTTAATGCAGTGCTTTTTGCTATCTGTTTTTTAATTAATTTATAAATCTTGTTTTTAAGGACATTATTCATTTTTTAATCGATATTTATTGGGTTTTTACTACTATCTTTAGTTTATAACAGGTAAATTATCAATTTTTATTATCTGGTGGTTAAAGTTCACCTATCCTTTTTTTTATTAACATAATAATAGTTAGTATTAAATACTACTTATAATAAGAATATTATTATCAATAAAATGTACAGTTCAAATTTTATAGTATATTCTGGACTATCAATCTGGAGAATGAATTCCCATGAATATGTTAAATGAATATGAAAATGAAGCTACGTTAATATTGAAAGTAAATGGTTATAGACTGAATAAACTTTCTTTTGGATTAGCTGAATTAAATTCAGAAAAGGTAGCAATAGCTTATAAATTTTATATTTATTATTATATTACCAAAATGCTTGAAGAACTTTATAATAACTATTTTTGCAATTTATACCAGTTTTCTGTTGTAATTGTCCGACTTTTAAATGTTAAACGCAGGAAATTATTTGAAGAGTACAGAAACGTGATTCTAAATTTTTTCTGTTGGGCTACGGCTGATTATACTCTCTCAATAGGGGGTTTAAAGGCAACAGAATTTAGATCGAATAATATGGGATTATATGCCTCGTTAAACACGTTAAATAAGCTTAATAGGTGGTACAACGTTAATTGTGTACCTTGTAGGAAATTAGATTCAAAAATAAGATTATTCTCATTCATTGAAAAATAAGGGAATTTAGCCAAGTAATGAGCTGTAGTTAACGGTTAAAATGAGTATCCTGCTAGTTTATAAATAATTAGTGGGATATTGAAAGAATTGCAGAATTTAACACTGAAACAGATGCAAATTAGGTGATCAAAGGAGATTCCCTTGAAGATATTGGTTATTCAAAAGTGTGGAGGATTAAAAAAAGCGTTCAAGGAGTTATAGAAATTCGATGAATGGGATAATATGAAATTTCAATAATAAGGGGAGAACGTAATGGAAGATGTAACATTTTTAATTCCCGCATATAATGAAGAGAAATCAATTGGGACTCTTTTGAATAATATCAAAATATTATATTCAAATTCGAAGATTTTAGTAGTCGATAATAATTCTGAGGATAAAACTCCCGAAATTGCAAAAAAAGCAGGTGTGACAGTAATTCATGAAAAAAAGCAGGGAAAAGGCAATGCAATAAGAAAAGGTTTTGAGAAAGTTAATTCGGATTACGTTGTAATGATGGATGCAGATAATACATATGATCCTAAAGACGCATCAAACCTCATAAAACGATTAATAGAAGATAAAGCAGATTTAGTTCTTGGATCTAGGCTCAATGGTGAAAGAAAAGATGGCTCTATTAGTAGAGTTAATTTAGTTGGTAATCATATCCTGAGTTTCGTTGCAAGTTTATTTTACATTAATATATCCGATGTCTGTACTGGATACTGGGCTTTTAAAAGAGAAGTTATAGAATATCTATTGCAGACGGGTATAGATTCTAATGGATTTGAATTAGAGGCTGAAATGCTTGCAAAGGTTTCTAAAGGGAATTTCAGAGTTTTTGAAGTCCCCATTAATTACAACTGTAGGATAGATGAACCAAAATTGAACTCAGTAAAGGATGGATGGAGAATATTCAGGACATTATTATTTTACAGGAGTTAACTGCGGTATAATACAGTTTTAAAATAGGTGCCAATATGAAAATTGCAATAGTAGGTTCAAGAGGTATACCTGCCAAATATGGTGGATTTGAAACATTTGCACAGGGATTAACTGAAAATCTAGTAGAAAACGGATATGAAGTTTCGGTAAGCTGTGAATATGAATCACCTCACTCGCGCAAAAATAGTTATAAGGGCGCAGCACTGGAATACTTTCCGATAAAACCACCTAAAAATTATTTTTTAAGGAAATTTTATGAGAATCTTTCGGATATATATTTCCTGATAAAATTAAGCCGAAAACATGAACTGATTTACTTCCTGGGTATAGAAGTAGGCATGTTTTTTTTCATTCCATTGATACTCAATCGGAAGTCAAAGATTATTGTAAACGTAGATGGAGTGATGTGGAAACGGAGTAAGTTCAATCTGGTGGAGAGATGGCTTCTGAAACTAAATCATATTATGGCAACGATATTTGCACATAAAATAATTGTCGATTCTCAAGAGATGAAAAATTATGTAAATAACAAATATATGGATAAAACAGTCTATATTTCATATGGTATCGACGCATGTGACCCTATTGTGGGGTATGAAGACTTTAAAGAGCAGATTAGAAAACATACTTCTTTGAGGATAACCCCTGAAAATTATTTTTTGGTGGTAGCCCGTATGGAGCCGGAAAATAATATTCAAACCATAGTTGAGGCGTTTTCCCAGTTAAATGTTGACATCCCTCTTTTGATCGTGGGAGATTTCACCAGTTCTCAATATCAGGAAAAAATTGAGTCTATAACTGTCGATATGCCTTCTGAGGTAATATTTATGGGATCAATCTATGATCAAAAATTTTTAAACATGCTCAGGCAGAACTGCAGGGCTTATATTCATGGTCATTCAGTTGGGGGAACTAATCCTTCCCTTTTAGAAGCAGCGGTTTCTCGTAATATAATTATAGCCCATGATAATCCATTTAACCGCGAAGTTTGTGGAAAATCTGCATTTTATTTTAAAAACAGCTCTGAACTTGCAAGAAAACTTGAATTAGTATATAACTATCCTGAAACCTGTCTATATCTTAAGGATGAAGTTTATCATCGTGTGTTAAATGCTTATTCCTGGAATAAAATCACTGAAAATTACATTTCCCTCTTCAAGCAAATTTCTCAGGAAGATACTGAATTAATCACAACTTTGGAGATGGATTATGAGCGCAAGAGAGTATAATTATCCTGATTTATATTGTTCTGCGAATACTCCATGTCCTATGCGTAATTCAGATATTATGCTTTTACCTGGTCCTTTAAACTTACTAAAATTTGGAGATCATGTTTGAATGGATATTATCTATTAGGAGTAATGTAAATGAAAAAAGAAAAAATTTCCACTGATCCGTTGGTATCGGTTATTATACCTTCCTTAAATTCAGAAAAAACCATTGAAAAATGTTTAGCTGGTATTAAAAATCAGACCTACAACAACATCGAAGTTATAATAGTTGATGCTGGATCAGAGGATAGGACAGTTGAAATAGCTAATAAATGGGATGTTAATGTAAGTGAGGGCAATATCAAAAACAGGTCAAAACAAACTAATATTGGCGTAGAAATTTCTAAAGGAGAATATATTTATAGATTAGACTCTGATGTAGTTTTATCCAGTAATGTGGTCCGGGAATGTGTAGAAAAATGTGAAAAAGGGGGTTGTGATGCACTATCAACTTATTGGGGCCCTGATCCAAGCATAAGCTTCTGGGCTAAAATTCGAAAATTCGAAAAAGATTGTTATAAATATGATTCCAGCAGGAATGTTTCCCGATTTTACAAGAAAAAAGTGTTTGAGGAGATAGGGGGATGCAACGAAAATATGATTTTTGGTGAAGATTATGACATACAAAACCGAATAAAAACTCGAAATTATAAAATAGGTTTTGCAGAAGCTGAAGGTTTGCATTTAGGCGAACCCAGGACTCTGAAGGAAGTCATATCAAAACAGTATTACTACGGCCAGACCATGAAAGCATTTCTGAAAGAGAACAAATCTCGTGGCTTAGTTCAAGTTTCCCCCCTTAGAACATCTTTTCTTATTAACTGGAAAAAATTTGTGAAAAATCCATTTTTAACCATATCATTCCTTTTTTATGAGATAATTTATTATTCTAGTACTGTGGCAGGTTATTTAAAATATGATAGCGAAAATCTACCCTAAATTTTATTAAATAATCCTCTATGTGATACGACTAAAAATTGGTAATATCATGACTCAAAAACCACCAAAAATGGAGAATCAAGATCAGGTAATTATTAAAAAAAATATTACCCGTGATTTAGAGACAATGCCCTATGAGGGGTTGCATAATCTTGAAAATATTCATGAACTTAAAAGGNNCACATTCATGAACTTAAAAGGATTACTCCGAAAGAAAATAAAATTTTAATGGTAATATCATATCCAGATACTCGTTTAAAAAAGGAATTAGAGAGTCTTAAGAAAAGTGGATATAAAGTTAGTCTTATTATTTGGGAGCGAAGCTGGCCTTTGCTTTTAGATGATGATGTAGAAGTAAAAAGTTTGAAATTAGATGTTCCAGTTGGTCATGTTAAAACATTGTTCTATTTTCCTGTTTGGTGGATTTTTCTTTTATTTTGGCTATTAATTATGAAATGGGATGTTTTGCATGCGGTTAATTTTGATACATATCTCTTTTCTATTATAGTTGCTAAAATAAAGCGAAAACCAGTTGTATACGATATTTTTGACTTTTACGGCGATGTAATGGAAGGATTTTTAAGACCCCTCGTTTCGAACCTGGATAACTTTACAATGAAGTTTGCTGATGTCATTATAATTGCTGATGATTCCAGAATTTATCAAATTGGTCAAAATATTAAAAATAAGATTATAACAATAAATAATGCTCCTGAAGAGAGCCTATTTCGAAAAAATAGCAAAGATACAGAGGATAATAAATTTAAAATATTTCTAGGAGGTAAAATAACAGGGCAAAGATGCACAGATCTAATTATTTCCGCTATAAAAGACATGGAAAATGTTCAATTAATTATTAAGGGGTACTGCGGCGAAGAGAAGTACATAAATAAATTGTCATCGTTGGCTGAGAATATGGAAAATGTAGATATGGATCTAAGCGGCGTTTTATATGATGAAATAATTCAAAGCACGCTTAATGCTGACTTGACTTTAGCATTATATGATCCAGATATTCCTAACAATGTATATGCGAGTCCAAATAAACTTTTTGAGGCAATGGCATCAGGAATACCCATAATTGTGAATGAAAATACATCAATGGCAAATATTGTACAAAAAGAGAATTGCGGAATAGTCATACCTTATGGAGATAAAGAGTCTTTAATAGATGCAATATCCTGTTTAAAAGATAATAAAGGTTTGCGGAAAAGATTAGGAGACAATGGCAGGAAAGCTTATGAAAACAAGTATAATTGGAAAATTATGGAGAATCGATTGAACAGTATCTATCATCAAGTTCTTGATGTTAAAGGTTAGAATTTATTTAAAAAAAATATTTTCACATGAAACTGGGGAATGAGGGGTTATTTGCCACAAAAAAACTTCAATGGGGATTATTATTAATAAAAATGTATTTAAATTTTTTTCCTGAGGATGCAGATATCCTCAACATTTGACAGCTTATAAAAAGTTATGGGCATTTAATATCAGTGTAAATATGAAATAAAATTGTTTAATGGTATGATAGTATGGATGGCGTATTTCAAATAAATAACTGGAAAATTAAAAATTTCATTATGGTCATTTTATTAATCCAGATTGGATTTCTTGGTTTAACATTTTTAGATTATGCGAGTATAAATNNACATTTTTAGATTATGCAGGTATAAATATACCAATAATTAAAGAGTTTATAGCCGTTATTTATATTTTATTTGTACCTGGAATGCTGATTTTACGAATTATGGGATTGAATGAAATTAAAAGTAGCATTGAGAATGTTTTATTTGTTGTTGGCTTAAGTGTAATGATAGCAATGTTTATGGGGCTCTTTATGAATATGGTATACCCTGTCTTTGGTATCTTTCAACCGCTTTCAAAAGAATGTTTGATTTATACTTTTTTAGTTTTTACAACTATTTTGTGTATTTTGTGTATTTTAAAAAATAAAAATCATCATAAAACAGGTAATATAAAGAAAAAACCCTCTTTAAACGTATTTAACATGTTATTTTTTATACCATTTACAAACATTAGGATGCACTTTAGAAATTTCAACTATAATGATAATTTAGACTATATAAGTAAAAAATATTTATTAAATCCATCTGCACTATTTCTAATTCTTTTACCGTTTATAAGCGTTTTTGGAACGTATTTAATGAATTTTTATAATAATAACATTATTTTAATTTCATTAATAATTATAATCTGCTCCATATTGTTATTGGTAAGCTTTAATAAAGGATTTTCGCCAGATTTATATCCTTTAGCAATTTTTAGCATTTCAATTTCTCTTTTATTACATCAATCACTAATTTCAATGTATATCTGGGGATGGGATATTAATGTAGAATATTACACAGCGAATATTGTAATTCATAATTTGATATGGAATACTGCAGTCCAGAGTAATATAAATTCAATATTAAGTGTTTCTATTTTGGCTCCAGTATTATCAAATATCAGCGGTATTTCGCTTGTCTGGATATATAAGGTTGTTTATCCTTTTTTATTTTCATTAGTTCCTTTAGGTTTATATCACATATTCCAGAAACAAACCAGCAATAAAATCTCCTTTTTAGCTACTTTCCTTTTTATGGCTACATTTACTTTTTATACAGAAATTGTTTCCATAACAAAACAAGAAATTGCTGAATTATTCCTTGTATTAATCCTGTTAATACTAATAAATAAAGATCTACGTAATACTAAAGGTTCATTGTTATTAATTTTATTCAGTTTTTCTTTGATAGTTTCTCATTATGGGTTATCATATATTCTGTGTTTGTTATTTGTAGCATATTTAGTGATATTTTACGCTGTAAATTACATAAAAAGATTTAGAAATCCGGATACAACTATTTCGTCTGGTTATAATACTAAGTTAACTGCAACATTCATAATATTTTTCATCAGTTCTGTTTTGTCGTGGTATATGTACAGTTCTGGTGCCTCTTGTTTCGTATCTCTGGTGCAAATAGGAAATCAAATTACTTCTAATCTTTTAAGTATTATAGAACCCAATACATCTCAGGGATTAAGTGTAGTTATAACTCAACAAGCATTTTTTTTAGCTGAAATAAATAAGTTACTGTACTTAATTATTCAATTTTCAATTGCTGTGGGTGTACTGGCAACTTTATTTAAAGATAAAATGAATTTTACTAAAGAGTATATGTTATTAAGTGTTGTTGTTTTAGGAATGCTTATTGCAGGAGTTGTTGTTCCTTATTTTTCAAGTCAAATTAATACATCTCGATTGTTCCATATTGGTATTATTTTTTTAGCCCCATTTGCCATAATTGGATTCTTGAAATTATTAGACTTATTTAATTTTTTAAAGGTCAAAATAAAAAATGAAAATAAATTAAAAATAATATCCCTTTTTTTGGTCATATTTTTATTTTTTGATTCAGGATTAGCTTACTACATTGGTGGGGAAGAACATGCCTCTTCAATATCGATACAACAATCATATGATTCCCCTGTATTTAATAATATGGAATTAAATGGTGCTAAATGGATTAATAATTATAGGGATAAC
>DADN01000048.1 GCA_002509665.1 Methanobacterium sp. UBA8 | reverse complement strand
GCAATTCCTACCCCCACAGCCAATGTTGTTAAATTTATTTGTGGTATTGTAATAACTTATATTTAAAACCAGCGATTATATCAATGATAATTTACTATCTTGCAAATAATTTTTTAGTTTTATGATGATATCTCCATTACATCTTTTAGATATTGCTCAAGTATATCACTAAATTAATGTCTTTGATTTTATAATATAAGTCCACGTTAAATTCATGAAAATATATCTAAATATAAGAATTATCTCCTAAAATTTAAGATTAAAAAATTATTCCCCCAAACTAAGATCGAGGCATTGCAATTATCTCTTTAATTTTAAGATCAAAGAAATTATTCATATGCGCCGGCTCTAAAACTACCGCAGCATCAGCACCCCTTCCAGTTCCGCCAATTGCAATTATCTCAGAGTCCATGGGTATTAAACCAGCATCAGCAACCATAATGGTTACTTCAACACAAACTTTTATTCCCTGGCCAAATAGTCTAAGGGTACCGGCTATTATCTCAACAGGTGTTACACCGCCAAATTTATTTGATATTCCTCTGCCAACACCACTTAATGCATGAGATCCTGTGTAAAAGGTTATATCATTTCCTTCGAGCTTATTTTTGCTTTCTTCATCTATTTCAAGCTTTCCTTTTTCTTTAAATCCTGCATGATGAGTTACACTTACTATATCCACATCATCCATTGCTTCTCTTAATTTCAGCGCAGTTTTACCGGATACAGAAGCAACTACAATATTTTTTATACCTAATTCTTCCTTTCTCTGCTTTACAACTTCTACCAATTTATCTGAATTTTGTTCACCAGGACTTTCAAAATAATAAATGCTCTTTTCCATTTGTTTCACCTCAAAGCAGTATTATTTATTTAACTCTAAAAATTTATACTTTTTTGATATTATTTTTGCCACTATGCACAGTTTACCCCATAAATCACCAAAGACACAATGCCAGGATAAATGTGACTAAAATTTTATCTTGGATAGTATTATTTGTTACAATTTACATACTTATACAAAAATTAGAATGTCAAATTAACAAACACAAACTTTAAAATTTACATGCATTACTATATAAATCACAAAAACAATAAGACACTGACATAATTAGATTTAATTGTTTTAGAAATTTATCAAAAGGTGAATTAATGAAAGCATTTAACTTTATTACACCATATCGAGTTGAAAAACCTCGTAAAAACGGAATTACCATGATGTTAGACAAAGGCATGGGACTAAGAGTTTTAGAAGATCTGATGGAAGTATCCGGCGAATATATAGACTTTGCAAAATTGGGATGGGGAACATCAGCCCTGCACGACAGAGAACTCATACAAAAAAAGGCCGAAATGTATTTGTCCTATGATATAACTCCATATCCTGGTGGAACCTTATTTGAACTTGCATATATGAAAAACAAGTTTTCAGAATTTTTAGATGAAGCTGACAAGTTAGGGCTTACAGCTATCGAGATATCAGACGGATCTACCACTATATCACCCGAAGAAAGAAGAAATATAATATCTGAAACTAAAGACAGAGGATTCACTGTTATTTCAGAAGTTGGAAAAAAGAATCCTCAAGATGATTGCAAACTGGACACTGAAGACCGTGTGAAACTTATAAACTCAGATATAAATGCTGGTTCTGATAGGATACTAATTGAAGCACGTGAAGGTGGGAAAGGTATAGGCATCTATGATGAATGCGGAAATATTAAAGAAAATGAGCTTGAAACACTGGCAAAAACAAATATGGAAAAAATAATATGGGAAGCCCCTCTAAAAAACCAGCAGACCGATCTTATTTTAAAATTTGGACCCAATGTAAATCTAGGTAATATAGCCCCAGAAGAAGTAACTTCACTTGAAACACTTAGACGTGGGCTTAGAGGAGATACCTTAGGTAAATTAGATATTTAATTTCCATCTATTCTTTTATTTTATACAGTAAAATCCCGCCTGCATGTAAGAATACCAGAATATTTCAACCACTTTGAATCCAATTTTTTTCAGTAATAAAAGATGCTCTTCAACCGTTATAGGGAAATACTCTGCTCCAAACCTTTTTATATGGTTTTCAGCATCTTTAACTGTTTTACCCTTTGAAATTTGAAATTTCTTCCAGTATTCTTTTCCTATTTCAGTTCCTTTTTCTGTAAGCGGGCGAATATTTTCAAAGGTTACATACACTCCATTTTCATTTAAATTATCATAACACGACTTTACAGCTTCATATCGTTCATCTTCACTTAGATAGTGATGTGATTGAACTGCAGTAATTACATCTGCATTTTTTAAAAGAGAAATATCCTGACTTGGTGTGGGTTCTAAAAATTTTACTCCATTACAATCTATTAACTTTTCTTTTGCCTTGTTTAACATATCCTCAGAAGGATCAGCCAGTACAAAAACTGTATCTGGAAATTTTTGCAGTGCTTTTTCCACCAGATTACCTGTTCCACAACCAGTATCTAACCAGATATTAGGCTTTATATTCATTGATTCAATTAAATTAAGGATTTCCTGGTGAAAGAAATTATAATAAGGAATTGTATTTGCTATTTGTAAGTCATATTCACTTGAAAGGTGTGATGTTAAATTATCTAATTTCTGCATTTTTATTTCTCCAA
This sequence comes from Methanobacterium sp. UBA8, assembly GCA_002509665.1. Lineage (GTDB taxonomy): Archaea > Methanobacteriota > Methanobacteria > Methanobacteriales > Methanobacteriaceae > Methanobacterium_D. Next base: position 7,129 of record DADN01000048.1, on the reverse strand, counting down.
ACAATCTGTAAATTAAGATTAAAGCTAATCTTTAATATAGTGAATAACTAAATAATTTTGACTAATTATATGAGAAATCTGTTTATATGTTATGGGCCTCCAAAAAATCACAGATTTTTTAAGCTTCGATTTTCAAATTATCTAAAAATTATTAAGTTTAAAAAAGTTATGTTTACGGAACGAAGCTGGAGAAAAATGCCATGCATTTTTCTACGCGTCAAAAATCTTCGATTTTTGACAGTTCCGTAACCGTGAAAATTCTATGAATTTTCACATGTTATTCACTATAATTTTAAGGATATACATGATTTGATCCTAAATTTCTAAAATAAACATCTCAAATTTCTATACAAATAAATCAATTAGATGTGCAGATATGAAAACCCTAAAATATGAAATTATTCCAGTTAAAACAGGTTACATCAAGCCAAACGAATCATACGACATAATCATTGATAATGCTGAGAATTTATTAGAAGATGGAGATTATCTCGTAATTTCAGAGACCCCAATAGCTATAGCTCAGGGCAGAATAGTTGATGAAGCACTAGTTAAACCTTCATACCTTGCAACTTTCCTTGCAGATATCTGGTCAAAATACCTATGGGGTTATATCCTGGGGCCTCTTTTAAGAATTAAACAGAGAACAATTAAAAATTTAAGAAATCTACCTCCTGAAGCGCGATCACATAAAGAAGTTGTACTGAAATACTACGGATTAAAACATGCTTTAAAACCGGCTTCTGAAGCTGGAATTGACCTTAGTAATGCGCCGGGAACTTATGTCTCACTATTACCGCATGAGCCGCAGCAGGTGGTGGAAGACATTGCACAAAAAATATCTAAAAATGTTGCAAAGGAAGTTGTAGCTATAATAATTGATACAGATGCAACTTATGAATTTTTAGGCGTGCGATTTACATCGCTTCCCATAGCTGCAAAAGGAATTAAAGCTAATTTTGGAATAATGGGATACCTGTTGGGAAGATTTGGCAGGATTATAGGCCCTACCCCCTTAGCTATCTCCAAACCCCAGAATATGGAAAAAATCCTGGAAATTGCCAAAGTTGCCGACGATTATCAAAACCAAACTGAATACAGTATGAAAACTGTTTACGATATGGGAAATACATTTGATAAAGAAGTAGACGGCGTAACAATTGAAATGTTGGGTTCTATAGAACATACTCCAGCAGTAATCATCAGGGAGCTTAAATAATGATCATATCTCTTGACACCATTGTTCGTCATGATCAATATTGTTGCATCCAAATAATTAAATAGTAGTATAACAATAATAATAACAAGAGTCAAAATGTGTTACTCAACATTATTTTGATAAAAGTTGAAATTTAAATGTCTTTAGAACCAGTGTTTTTCAGAAATGCTCGTTAAATATTTTTTTTATTTAACTTTAACGGCTCTGCGATTACATCTACCGCACTTTTTTAAAATAATTTCCTAGGAGGATAAACATGCTTAATGTTAATGGCCCAGTAACTCAAGAATTAATTAAATCTTCCCTATCTAAAGAAGGAACCCAGATTCTAAACGAAACTATGGTTCAAGAATTGATCCATGAAGTCACTGAAGATAATGAACACAGTCTCACCATTATCAAGTGTCTTTTAGAAGGTAAAATAACCGACGAAGAAATTTCAGAAGAAATTGAAGTAAGACTCAATATAGTGAGAAGAATTCTTTACAAACTTTACGATGCAGGACTTGCAAGCTACAAGCGAAGTAAGGACCCTGAAACTCAGTGGTACACCTACAGCTGGACATTTGAAAAAGACAGTGTTATTGAAACTATTTCTAAGAACTACGAAGAAAAAACAGAAGAAATAGAAGAATCATTAGCATATGAAGAAGATAACATGTTCTTTGTATGTATCAACGGATGCAGATTTAAATTTGAAGAAGCTGCAGAGTACAACTTCATGTGTCCTGAATGTGATGAAAAACTAGAATACCAGGATAACACTTCCGTAATCACGGAATTAAAAGAACAAATGAACTAAGTTATTTTCAGGGGCAAATAGTTGACTGTTGAAATTTTAAAGCATTTAAATTGCCCTACCCATTTAATTAATCATTCCAAGGCTGTTTGTAGAAAAGCCTTGAAATTATCTTCTAATTTTGATGTTGATATCGAACTGGTAGAAACAGGCGCTTTACTCCATGATATAGGTAGATCCAAAACAAATGGTATAGATCATGCAGTAGTAGGTGCAGCAATCCTAAAAGATATGGGATTCCCAGATTCCGTTGCAAATATTGCACTGAGACATATAGGCGCAGGCATTCCGAAAGAAGAAGCAATAAAACTCGGATTACCTCCAAAAGATTATATTCCAATTACACTCGAAGAAAAAATTGTCGCGCATGCAGATAATCTAATCCACTGGGACAAAGAAGTAGATTTAGGTTTTGTAATTAAAAAGTGGAATGAAAGACTTGGAGAAGATCACCCATCAATTCCGCGGATTATCAAGCTCCATCAAGAGATTGTAGACCATAATATCAATTAACAGCTCTTTTTTACTATAGGCCATTATATTTTCTTATTATCAATGATCTCAGATTTTTCATCCTGTTTAAAACTATTCGTATATTCCACCAGTTCAATTTTACAGCCCGACCCAATTGTTACATCAGTCCCCCTCACCACTTTTGCAGTTGTATTTTCAAGGTAAACATTATCTCCTTCAATGATATCAGCAGTAAGTTCATTTTGTCCGCCAGGCGTGACAATAAGTTTAAGGCCTAAAAAGCTTAATTTTCCACTTTTTTTAACGATGATTTCTGATCCGCCAATTTCATGTACTTTACAAGGCCAGTATAAGTTTATTTTTACTATATCTGCGTTTAACAAGCCGTTAATTGTAAGGCCTCCTTCTACAGTGAAAATTTCAGCGTTGCAATCTCCACCAGAGCTGATATTCCCCGTAACTTTAACCTCATCTGAAAATAATTCGCCTTTAACTTCAAGTTCCCCCTGAACTTTAACCTTTTGGGCGTTTAAGTTACCTTTAACATCTGATTCACCCCTTACAGTTACGTTACCTTCAGCTTTTAAATTGCCATCTACTCCACCTTCACCATTAACTTTAAAATCGGTGCAGTCAACATTTCCATCTAACATTCCTTCTCCCATTATACTGACAGTATTTACTGCCTTTAGATTGCCGTCTACTGTACCTTCCCCATTAATTTTAAGATCCTTACATTCAATATCCCCATTTATTCTTCCTTCTCCCATTATACGGATTTTATTGTATTCTCCGCCGGATGAACTTCCAGATCCATAAATTTTTAAATCTTTAACTTTGTTTTCCATAATACTTCCTCCAAAATCTTTGATTTTGGGGTTTCGGAAAATTTTAATTTTCCTCAACCTCCTTAAAACGAAAGAAAGAGAATTAATCCTCTTTCCAGCTAAATGTAGCTACCCCCAACCCAAACAGTATGATTCCAAGTACTGCAACAATTGCAAGGTTAATAAATGCATCCCCCGTATTTCCTGTAATCATAGAGCTCCTCAAACCTTCACTCAAGTAAGTTAAAGGAGATATTTTTGCCAGATACTGCAGAAACCAAGGCATATTCTCAACAGGTATTAAAGTACCTGAAACGAACATCAATGGAAATGTTATAACTCCCACAGCATTCATGGCAGATTCTTCATTTTTAACAAAATTTGCAACTACTATTCCAAACCCTGCAAACAGTGCAGTTCCAAGGACTATCAGCAGTAAACTTATCAGGTTGATATTTGGATGTATGTTAAATACAAGCCATGCCATGAATACAGCTACTGCCAGGGAAAGAATCACCAGTACAGTCCATGTGGTAATTCTTGCTGCAATCCATTCTTTACTTGAGAGGGGCGTGGTTGAAAGTTTTCTAAACACACCAGTACTGCGTAATCTTGCAATGGTTCCCACTGCCATGTTTGTTGCTGCAGACATTATGGTAATAGCAAGTATTCCCGGAAGCAGGAAGTCGAAGTAGTTCATTCCAGATGAAGCAGCTTCAGTTGGGTTTACATTGATAATATTTTTGGCACCTGCCATTTTCATGTTGAAACCATTTGCAACCTGTTGGACCACAGAAACAGCGGCCATGGATGTGGGTTTTGACTTATCGTAGTATACTGGTAGATCAGCGCTAGGGGAACCACCTGATCCTGTTGTTATAATATCTTGCCCAAATCCTTTCGGTATTTCAATATATGCAGAGACTTTTCCATCTTTAAGCATCTGTTCCAGATTCATACCCGAACCATCTTTGAGCTCCAACGCCCCTGTAGAGTTCAATGCCTGAATGAATGAATTAGACATCTGTGACACATCATTGTCCTGATAATACAGTGTTATGGAGCCAGACTGACCGCCAAATATGTATCCAAATAAAAGGAACAGAACAATAGGAAATACAAACATCCAGAAAATGTTCATTCTGTCCCTGAAGGTCTCTTTAAAGCTGTATTTAATATCCGTGCTAATTCTTGACATCTATTTTCCTCCCTCAACAAGCTTGTCACCAGTTAAATTTAAAAATACATCTTCAAGAGTTGCTTTTTTAACGTAAAGTTCTTCGCATGTTAAACCATTTGCATTAATAATAGATATTGCATCAGACATGCTCTTCATCCCATTTCCTTCTTCCAATTCTACCAAAATATCGTTGCCTTCAACTTTACAATCAGGGATGGATTTAATAAGTTCATTTCTTGTATGCCCATCACATTCTCTGATAATAAGCATGTTACCCCCACCATAACGGTTTATTAAGTCTTCAGGGGTTCCTTCAGCAATAATATGGCCGTTATGTAAGACGCACACTCGCCCGGCAAGATAGTGGGCCTCATCCATATAATGAGTTGTAAGAAATACAGTCTTACCCTGTTTTTTTAATTTCTTAACTGCATCCCATACATCCCTTCTTGCTTTTGGGTCAAGACCAGTACTTGGCTCATCAAGAAAAACTATTTCAGGATCGTTAACCAAAGATATCGCAATACCCACACGTTGTTTTAAACCACCAGAAAGGTCCTTAAATAGAACGTCTCTTTTATGCTCCAAACTCAGCATTTCAACGAGGCTATCTACATCCAAATGTTTTGGATACATCTGAGCAAAATAATCGATATTTTCGTAAACTGTCAACCATTCAAATGCATTGAAATCTTGTGGAAGCACTCCTATTTTTTGTTTAACTTTCATTTCATCCTTCTTTATATCATAGCCCAGAATATTTACAGAACCTGCAGTTAAACTTTTAAGACATTCCATTATCTCAACTGTTGTTGTTTTACCTGCACCATTAGGGCCAAGGAAAGCGAATATTTCGCCTTTTTTGATACTAAATGATATATTATCTACTGCAGTGAAATCCCCATATTTTTTTACCAGAGATTTCACTTCAATTACATTTTTTGTCATCTTTTTCCACTCCATAACCATCATAAACTCGTACGACAGCAGTTAGCCTATTTTTTTCTATGAATACTTACTTAATGTAAGAGCATATGAAAAGTATTATAGTTATCATATCTTTCTATGAGTGCCAACCACAGCCTTTTCGTCTTGTTTAAAACTTTCATTGTATTCCACAAGTTCAATTTCACATGCTGGCCCTAATTCTACGTTATTTCCTCTTACAACTTTAGCCCAGGTATTCTCAAGGTAAACATCATCCCCCTCGATAACATCTGCACTAAGGCCTTTATCGTGTGCATGTGGCAAAATAAGATTTTTTAGACCTCTTAATCCAAACCGACCCGTTCTTTTAACTGTGATTTTCTCACCGCCAATTTCACGTGCTCTGGAGGGCCCGTGTAAATTGAGTTTTAATTCACCAGCATTTAAAAGGCCTTCAACTGCAAACATGCCGTCTACACGGAATACTTCAGCGTTGCAGTCTCCGCCAATATTAATATTCCCATAGGTTTCAACTTCTTCTACAGATAAATTTCCATCAATATGTGTCATGCCATTAATCTTAACTTTTTCAGCTGTCAAATCGCCTTTTATTGAACTATTCCCATTAATTTTAAAGGAATCTGCTTTTACATTTCCTTTAACATTACCCTGTCCATTAACTCTCAAGTAAACACATTCCAAATCGCCGTTTATACTTCCATTTCCATTTATAGTTACAGAGTCGTATTTACCCCCAGCTGAACTTCCATGACCGTTGATTTTCAGGTTAGATATGCTTTTTTCCATAATAATCACCATTAAACTATTTTAATTTTCGAAAAACTTCTTAATCCTCTTTCCAGTCGAATAGCGCGACTCCTACTCCGAAAAGTAATATTCCAAGCCCTGCAACAATTAACAGGTCAGTAACTGCGTTTCCAGTATTTCCAGTAATCATAGAACTTCTAAGACCTTCGCTTAAATAGGTTAGAGGAGATATCTTCGTCAGGTACTGCAGGAACCAGGGCATAGTTTCTACAGGTATAAAAGTCCCTGAAACAAGCGTTAACAGAAATGCTGTGCCCATTGTAACAGTAAATGCAGCTCCTTCATTTTTAATGAAGTTGGCAACAAGTATTCCAAATCCTACAAACAATGCAGTCCCAGCAACCATTAATAGCAAGCTTATCAGATTGATGTTTGGATGTATGCCAATTATCAGCCAGGCTGCAAAAATGGCTACAGCCAGTGAAAGAAGTGTTAATATAGTCCACATAACGATCCTTGCAGCAATCCATTCCATGTTTGAAATTGGTGTTGTTGCAAGTTTTCGAAATACTCCAGACTTACGGTAGTTGACAATAGTTCCTGCAGCCATTTGTGCACCAGTCATAGTAATAAAAATAGCCAGTATCCCTGGAAGCAGGAAATCAAAATAGTTCATACCAGAAGCGGCATTATTCGGTAATTGACTTCCCAGACCTCCAAGCACATTTCCTAACAACAGGAACAGGATAGTTGGGAATATGAAGAAAATAGCAATATTTGTTTTGTCATTAAATGTTTCTATGAAACTGTATTTAAGGTCAGTGCTAATTCTTGACATTTTATTTTCCCTCTTCAATTAAGTTATCACCAGTTAAATTTAAAAATACATCTTCAAGGGTTGCTTTTTTAACATAAAGTTCTTCGCATGTTAAACC
>DADN01000039.1 GCA_002509665.1 Methanobacterium sp. UBA8 | reverse complement strand
AATGTAGCTCTACATTGTTTTTTAACTTTTTTGCATTGAATAATTTTAGTATTAACTGTTTTTGCAATTTATATCAATTTTTAAAGCTATTTTTTTAATTTTAATAATTATTATATATTTTTGAACTTTTAAAAGATTTTAAAATACTTAAAAATTAATTCTTAAACATTTTAGGCTTGTTTTATTTTTTTAATAGGTACTGGTGTGACAATATACACGTGGATTATTAAATACATATATATGTATGTGATTATAATTGTTTCTTAGTAATAAATGGAGGTGCTGTATTATGGAGTTTTTAAAAGATGAAGGTGGTCAGGGAGCAGCTGAATATATTTTACTCTTCGGTGGTGTCATCGTTATAGCAATAGCTGCATTATTGATCTACAAACAATACTTCCAGAACTCTTCAATGAATTCTGCACAGGATATTAACAGTGTAAGAGGAAGCGTAACATAAATATATAATATCTAAAAAATAGGAGCTACATTTTATGGATGATAAAGCCCAGATCAGTGCGGAAATGATTCTAATAATGGGAGCATTAATGATACTGGTTATTGTGGCGGGACAGTGGATATTTAATATATCCAAGGCAGTTGCAGGCAATGTATCTAACGTTGTAGATACTGCAAAAGATTCAACCATTAATAAAATGTAGCTCTACATTGTTTTTTTTTAAAAATAAATTAATATTTAAACATTTTTCAAGAATTAAATTTCCAAACATTTACATCATTATTTCTGTAAATAGATCTAATATTTTTAATACTGCTTTTTTCCAGTACTAATTTTGTAAAAGTAGAATTTTGAAATCGTTTATCTAATATGGCTGAGTTTTTATCATCTAAATTTAATATAACGCAAAAAATACTGTTTTTATCGAGATATATCCGTTTGATTTTATTTTCTTTAATGATTATTGCACAATAAGGTGTATTGTTGTTCAATTTAACAGATTGTGTCTTTAGATCCATGACTATTCCATCATCTGTTTTTAAAATATTATTATTTTCACTAATCCTACTGAATGAATAAAAGTAGTTTGGAGATGTATCATTTTTAAAATTCCATTCTCCAAAATTAAATATCCAGTATCCACCATCAATCAGTTTATCATAAGTTACAATTACAAATGAATTTGATTTTTCAGGATGTGTATATTTTAAAATATTTTCTGCTTGGTTTTGGCTTAAATTATAATGATTTACAAGTATACTTGCGGCGGTCTTTTTATCAGTGCCTAAAATGTCATTTAGAATATCAACACTTTTGGTAGTGCTTCCAGTATAATTATCTAAAGTTAACCATGCTAAATCACCACTTGTAGCAAGCATTCTAAAGATTCCAAAGGATAAATTCTCGTTGCTTGTTGAAAAAGCCTTATCAAACCAATATTCTTTAGCGACACTGGGGGATTTATTACCAAAAATGTATGCTTTTTCATAGTTTCTTACAGGTAAAGTTTCAATGTATCCTAATCTTCCGTCAAAAATAACGGGACGATCTGCTATTCCTGAGAAAAAATGGCCATATACCCAACTTGATATGACCACTGTATCGTTGGATGTATTGTTATTGATCCAAACTGAGGTATCCCAAAGATTATCATTCATACGTGGAACTAAATTAGAAGATACGGTATATGCAGGTAAAATACTGAATGCTATAATCAATATGAGAACAGATAAAGATAATATTTTATTAAACTGTTTTTTATTTAAATTGTTGAAATATTCTTGAATAATCCCCACAGTTATTCCTGCAAGTATCACGAGTGGGGGTATAAGCAGTAGCACAAATCGGTTGCCTTCTTTTAGAGCAAAAATACCTATTATTGTCCAGACTATTAAAAATGAATAAAAGAACCAGTTCATTTTATTTAAAAAGCGCCCCTTTAATTTTTCATCTTTTAAAACTTTAAATATCAGGAAAATACCTAAAATAGCTAGTCCTGATAGGACAAACCCTATTTCATTTATTGCATCTNNNGTTATTTTTACCAGCTCAAAAATTCCAGACATCAGATTAATGATATTTAAAATACCTGTAAAGATATAAATCAAGATAATGCTGCCAAAAATAAATATTCCAGATATAAATGCTATTTTTTTAATGCTTTTGTCTTTAATTTTCATCCAGATCATGTAAGAAATACAAAAGATGGTGATTATATAGAATAAATACTGCCATCCATCCCATGCTAATGCAAAAAATAACATGAAAAATGCGGACAAGCCAGCAAATATAGCACGTGTTCTGATATTGTCACTTTTAAATGCTTCAAAGAAGAAGAAAATGATTAAAAGTGGAAATAAAACATTAAACATATCTGTGTCAAACCAGCCTGGAACACTCCTTACAAAGTAAAGAGGGGATGTAACAGCTAAAATTCCTGCAGCTACACCTCCATAATTATTAGTAAGTCTACTTACAATTAAATAAGCAGGAATACCACAAAGCGGAGCTATGAATGCAGGCAGCCAGAAGCAGATGGTAATCAGTGGTATATTGGAGAATAGGTTTGCTAGTTTGTAGATTAATGCTGTGATGTATGCGATTAGTGGAGGGTAATCCATTGGGACTCCTGAAGGGTAATAAGAGTGTAAATCCCATTCTGTTCCATTTATTATGGCATCCCCAAGATAACCATGATCTAAGTAGTTTTTGGTCACCCTGTAATTGTAGTATGAATCCATGTC
>DADN01000293.1:17350-17489 GCA_002509665.1 Methanobacterium sp. UBA8 | reverse complement strand
TTGGTATTGTCATTACATTATTAGTTATAAATTACTTCTTAAAATAAAGATGTTACCTATATTCAAGAGTATTAATTATTTGGGTGAAATTAATAGATAAAAAAAGATTAGAATAAGGCCGGGGCCGAGATTCGAACCC
>DADN01000293.1:367-15367 GCA_002509665.1 Methanobacterium sp. UBA8 | reverse complement strand
AGTAGAAGAAGAAGTTTACTGGGCTGGAAGAGAACTTGTAGGAACATTTACAGACATTGATGCACTCACAAAAAGCAAAGCAAAAAATCCGGAGCTTGAACCTTTTATTCAGCGTTATATCAATAAATGCATCAAATAATTAGATATTTAATATTAGCCAGATATTTGATAAAACATTGATGTTTGGCTAAGTTTTATCAGGCTAAACACTTTCAAATGTCTGCAAACACGGACTAAATTGAACTGCATATAACCATATCTAATATTTTTCAACAGGAATATCTATAACGATATATTCATAAGTGTCCTAATAATAAAACAAATACTGAATAAAATTTTTGTTAGTTTTTAAAAAAATAACACTAATCTAATCATCGATTGAATTTGAGGAGGAATTACCATTAAGATGAAATGCGGACTTGAAATTCACGTTCAGCTTGAAACTGATTCTAAACTTTTCTGTGATTGCCGTACAAATTATCAGGATGCTCCGGCAAACACAAACATTTGTTTTGTCTGTCTTAACCAGCCTGGTGCAAAGCCATATCCACCAAATGAAGAAGCAATTAACAATGCAATTAAGATAGCTTTAATGCTTGGATGTAAGATAGCAGAAAATGAGACTTACTTCATGAGGAAGCACTATGATTACCCTGATCTTTCATCTGGTTACCAGAGAACATCAATCCCTATAGGGTATGAAGGTAACCTTAACGGCATACGAATTCGTGAAGTTCACCTGGAAGAAGATCCAGCCCAATACAAACCAGATTTAGGAGTGGTAGATTTTAACAGATCTGGAATTTCACTTATCGAAATTGTAACAGAACCCGATATGACCTCTCCTGAAGAAGCAAGGACTTTCCTTCGCGAACTAATAAGAGTTCTGGAATACAGCGGCAGCGCCCGTGGAGAAGGAACAATGAGGGCTGACGTTAACATATCCCTTGAAGGCGGGAAGAGGGCCGAAATAAAGAATGTAAACTCCATAAGAGGGGCGTACAAAGCCCTTAAATATGAAATAATAAGGCAGAAAAATCTCCTTAGAAGAGGAGTGGAAATAAAGCAGGAAACAAGGGCATTTTTGGAATCGCAAATGATTACAGTCCCAATGCGTCTTAAAGAAGAAGCTGATGATTACCGATATATACCAGATCCAGATCTTCCCCCAATGGTGGCAGAAGATGAACAGATTGAAGGTATAAAAGAAAATATGCCTGAGCCTCCCCACATAAAATCAGAACGATTTATTGAGGAATATGGAATAGCAGAAGAATATTCAAAGGTCATTACATCAGAACTAGCACTTGCAGATGCATATGAAGAAGTTGTAAAGAAAATAGATCCTTCATTTGCAGCACTATGGATGAGGGACGAGCTTAAAAGAGTCCTTAACTACAACAAAATGGGATTCGCTGACAGTGGGATAACCACAGATAATATAGTTGAACTACTGAAGCTTATACAGGACAAAAAAGTAACTCCAAAAGCTGCAAAGAAAATAATAGAGAAAATGCCTAAAAACAAGGATTCACCAGCTAAAATTGCAGAAGAATTGGGTTTAGTTGGCGTGAGCGATAAAGAAAGCGTCTTAAAGGCCGTAAAACAAGCTATAGATGAAAATCCCCAAGCTGTGTCTGATTATCATGAAGGCAAAAAAGGGGCAATGAATTTCTTAATAGGGCAAGTTATGAGACTTACTCGCGGGAAAGCAGACCCTGGAGAAACAGCTAAGTTTTTAAGCGAAGCCTTAAGATGAGAAACCATTTATATTAAAAATTAACTATTTTTTAATTTTTTTATTATCCCCATATTGCAGGTCTTTTAATCTATTTAAGTGATAAAAACGACTATATCTATTGGCTCCCCAATATACATAGATTTTTTAGTCACTTCAAACAGATTATTATCAAGATAATTTCATGAATTTTAATCTGAATCAGGTCTTTAGATGGTGAAGAATGTTTTAGATATGATTCTATGGCATCCAGAAATGGAAATTGAAAAATGTAAAATAACTTATGTACATAGAGGGGCTCCAGGAAACCTTAAAACCATTGAAGGGAGCTGTATAAGCAAAATAGAACGTGGATTTTTAATATTAAAAGAAGGTACACAAATTCCATGCCATAGAATTATCAAGATTAAATGCAGCAATGAAATAATATGGAATAAATAATCCAAATAATAGTATAAAATAATTATTATGTTACAATAATTTTAGATTAAAGGAGTGTTTAAATGAGTGAATCATCCCTTGTAAAGCATTATATGACAAAGGAAGTCATAACAGTAACGCCAGATACCTTAAATGAAGAAGTCATTAAGTTAATGAAAACCACAGGACACGACGGGTTTCCAGTTAAAACAAATGGTGAAGTATTAGGCATGGTAACTGCCTTTGATTTACTCCTGAAACCATGGGACAACTTAGTTAAAGACATCATGTCAACAGATATAGTAGTTGCAGATCAGGACATGTCCATAAATGACGCGGCCAGAGTAATGTTTAGAATGGGAATATCAAGACTTCCAGTTATAGATAAAGAAGAGAAGTTAGTAGGCATAATTACAAATACAGACATTGTGAGATCTCATATTGAAAGATCAACTCCAATGAAAGTGAATTACTTCAAAAAGACATTGGAACAGCTTTACGGGGTCAAAACAAAACTATCAAGGAGAAAAGTACCTACAGCTAGGCTCAGGCCGACCCAAAATAAAATATATGCAGATGAACTCCAGGGAAGGACATATGAACTTAAAAGAGGCCTTGCAGAGCCAACAATCACCGTTAAAAGCGGGGACCGATATATTTTAGTAGATGGTCATCATAGAACGGTTGCAGCTTCCCACCTGGGTTATAAAAAAATTGATTCTTATGTAATTGAACTGGAAAAAGATATCAAACTGGGATTAGAGAAAACTGCAGATAAAGAGGGCATATACTCCCTTGAGGATATAGAGATAATAGACGATGCACAGCACCCATTGATAGCTATAACCGGCAGCATCAGAAAAAGCATAAAATAATTAACCAATGATTTCAGGAGACATAAAATGAAGGATACAATTATAAGAGATGTCTATCGTGTTTTAGAGGATAGACGTGACAATCCAATTGATTCTTACACCTCAAATTTAATGAAAGACGATAAAAAACGGGCTGAAGATAAAATACTTGAGAAAGTGGGTGAAGAAGCAGCAGAAGTTATAATTGCATCTAAAAATGATGAAAATTTAGTTTATGAATCTGTTGACCTTATTTTTCACACTTTGCTTCTTCTTGCATACAAAGGCGTTGATATTGACGAGATTTTTGATGAATTTGAAAGAAGACATAAATAAATCAACTTATACATCTTTTTCTTTACCTTCATAGTAAATTATTTTCACTTTTTCTTCAGTTATAAGTCCGCCTTTTATTATACCTTCCAATTTGCCTTTGATCATTTCGATTTTATCTTTTGTATCAACAACTTCAATTACAATAGGCAGATCTGTTGAAAGCTGCAGAATTGCTGTTGAATGGATGTAACTTGTTTTTCCAAATCCTCCAATTGCCCGGAGTACAGTTGCTCCAGCCAGTCCTTCATTTTTAAACATTTCAAGGAGATACCTGTAAAGCGATTTTCCTTCATATCTATCAGATTCGCCTATAAATATTCTGAGCAAAATAGCTTCTGACTCTTTTTTCATTTTAAACCTTCCACAAGTTTAATGCAGTAATTTTACCAAGATAAATAGCAAATATTGTAAGTAAAACTGTCCCTACAACATTTATACTCATCAGCAGTAATTCATTTTGTTCCAGTAATTTAAAAGATTCATAACTAAATGCAGACATTGTTGTAAATGATCCCAGTATTCCTACAGTTAAAAATATCCTTGCTTCTTCACTGAAAAACCCTCCAAACTCTGAAGAGTACATTATAAAACCCATGAAAAAGCTTCCTATGATGTTAACACCTAATGTACCTAACGGGAAAACAGCTGCTTTCTGCATTAGTCCGCTAAGTGCAAACCTTAAAATAGCTCCGATAAATCCACCAATCCCGATCCAGAGCCAAAGGTTCGTAAGTTCTGTTTTTAACATGTAATCATCTCGAATTTAAAAAAATAAAATTAAAAGTTAAAAATTATATATTTTGAAACATTAATTTCATTTTCTTTATAAATCTTATTTTAATCTTCTATAAATTAAAAATATTAACTTCCCTTCTTTACTTCTTCCATAAATCTTTCTTTAATCTCTTCAGGTTCCATATCAATTACAGGAACATTTGCATTTCCAGGTTTAACTTTTATATGCACAAAAACTGGCCCTTCTGCATCCAAAGCTTCTTTAAAGTTAACTTCTTCTTCAAAGACAAATGTATTTTTAAATCCAATGGATTTTGCAACTTTTAAAAGATCGATTTTTGTTGTGTATGTGCACTGCGATCCAGTAGAGCCGTAGCACTGGTTATCAAAGACAACTAATATAAAGTTTTGAGGGCTCTGGCTGAAAATGGTTACAAGTGTCCCCATATTCATTAAAACTGATCCATCCCCATCAAAAGCCACCACTTTTCGTTTTCCTGACATTGCAAGTCCAAGGCCAATTGATGATGACATTCCCATAGACCCCAACATGTAAAAGTGAGTGGGAGAATCTTTAACTGCGTACAATTCTCTGGATGGGAATCCTATGTTACAGATTACAAGTTCATCGTTAAGACTTTCTGCTACTTCTTTTATGGCTTCAATACGTTCCATAGTATCATCTCATTAATTTTTCCAGAATGTAATTTCTAAAAGTATTCCAACTGGCGCTTCACCCATCTCTGACAATCTCCATGCTTGAGGAATGAGTTCTAAAGCTTCTTCAGGAGTTTTAGGGTTTAAGTAAGCAATGTTTAATGCATCTAAAACACCAGGGGTTGCTTTTCCCATAGGGATCTGGGCGCTCATAAATTCCCCTTCAGTACCCCTATGGCTCATAATTATAAGTATAGGGATTTTGTAAAGTTCATACAGCGATGCAAGTACATTTACTGAATTTCCAAGTCCAGAATTTTGCATCAATATGGCTGGCTTCTTACCGCCAAAAAATGCCCCTGCACATATTCCAAATCCCTCTTCTTCCCGTGTTACAGGGACATGAATAATATTTTCATCACAATCTACAAGTTCCATAACTTTTCCAAGGTTTACACAGGGTAAACTAACTACAAAGTCTATTCCTGCTTCTTTTATAGCTTTATAAACCGCTTCACTGCTTTCCACGTAATACACCTTACTGTAAATATTTATAAAATTGAATTATTTTTGTACTTATCCCGTTTATATTTGTGTATCCGACTATAACCTTTTTTGTAGAAAAATCCATTTACTAAAAAAGTCCCAAACGCTTTTATGCAATCAAACATTTTTATAATATAGTTATACTGCCATAAATTAATAATAAGCTTGCAAGACCAATTCCAACAAGAATCACTTTCTTGAAGATACTTTGAGGAATTTTCTGGACAATTCGTTTACCCGTATATGATCCCACGATTCCAATCACAGCAAGAACTGGTATAAAATAATAAAATTGTGGTTCAAGGAGATTGTTTAAAAAATAAATTGGAATCCGGGTTGCATCAATAATCACAGCTATCGCAGCTAAGGTAGCTATATATTTGAATTTATCCATGTTATATGAAATAAGAAAAGCACCCCTTAAAGGGCCACCAATTCCAAGAAGTCCCTGTAAAAACCCAGATAGGCTTCCACCAAATATTGTGTTCTTCTTTGATGGGGAAACTTTAAAATCCTGTTTTAACAGGAAATAAATTGAAAATATTAAAAGAGATAAACCTAAAATAAGCTGCAGGATGTTTTGAGGGACATAAATTACAATATATGCTCCCAAAATTGTTAAAATTATGCTGGGCAAACCGAAAAGTAAAATCAATCTTTTATCCAGTCCATGACGAAAAAATGCAGTTGCTCCCAAACTACCTGAAATATGAGAAATTGCAACCAGCACCAGTGCAGTTTTAAAATCTACAAAAAGCAGTGCAATAGGCAAAAAAATAGTTGATGTCCCAAATCCAGCTACGGTGCCTATGACTATAGTTAAAAAAGCAGTGATGAAAAACAGGAGCATCATCAGTTCTGTCATGTTAATTATTATATGAATTTAGTTCTAATTACATTTTATTCAATTTCAAAATTACACCTAACGATATCAATTCAATTCTAAAAAGCAGGAGAATCAAAGATTAACCTGCTACAAAATTAAAGATTTTCTGGTTGAGTGCATTATAGTTCCCTGTATTTTAAAATAGACAATACAAGGGCTAAGCCCAGTACCATGCTAACTATGAACCCGATAATGCCCAAAAATGGGAATCCCAGTATTAATATGCCCTTATCAGTTTGCATGATTAACGATGAACCTACCAAAAGTGCTGCCAGTATTAAAGACGCTGAAATCTTGTTGCTTATTCTTTCCATGCCCTTATGTTCTACTTCAAGGGTTATTTTCCCTTCTTCTATCTTATAGAGAGTTCTGCTGAGATTACGAGGCAGAGTTTTCATAAGGTGTTCCACTTCAAACAGATTATCCTTCACAAAGTCAACAACCTTCAACGGGCTTACTTTTTTACGGATAACCTTTCGAGCCATGGGTTTAAATGCATCTACTGGATTGAAGTTTGGATCCAGTTTTTCACCGACATCTTCAAGCATTCCAATTCCCCGAGCCAGAAGCACGAATTCACTTGGCAGCTGGATGTGATACTTTCTCATTAGCGAAATTAAATCATCCATTCCCCCATGCATCTCATTGAGGCCTATCCCATAATACTTGTACATTAAATCCGTTAGTTCGTATTTGAATGATTTAATATCGATATTTTCACTGATTATGCCCATGTAAATCAGCTGGTTTATCATGCCCTTGACGCTGTTTTCTACAAAATATATAATCAGTTCAGCTAAATTTTCTCTAAATTCCTGATCCAGAATACCCATCATCCCATAATCTAAAAAACAGATAATATTATCCTCTAAAACATATATGTTAGCTGGATGAGGATCTGCATGGAAAAAACCATGGATCAATACCTGTTTAAAATAAGAATTTACCCCTCTTTTTGCTATTAATTCCTTATCAAAACCTTTATCAGAATTTATAACATCTGAAACCTTTTTCCCTCCAATAAGTTCCATAGTAATGACTCTAGAAGTTGAATATTCCCGGTAAACCTTGGGGACATAAACAGTTTCATCATCTTTAAAATTGTAATCGAACCTTTTTATGTTATTTGCTTCCTGCTGGTAGTCAACTTCCTTAAAAATAGAACGCTCGAATTCATTTACAATGCCCGGAAGGTTGTAATTTCTGGATTGAGGAACATAATCATTGATTCTTACAGCCAGAAAGCGCATTATATTAATATCATTTTTGATAAGTTCTTTTACGCCGGGTTTCTGTATCTTAACTGCTACTTCTTCTCCAGTTTTAAGCACTGCTTTGTGTACCTGCCCTATAGAAGCAGATCCCAAAGGTTGTTTTTCAAAGGAAGAAAACAACTCATCTATTGAACTCCCTAACTCTTCTTCGACAGTGGCCTGCATGATCTCATAGTCTACAGGAGGGTTATCATCCTGCAATTTTGAAAGTTCATCTGCAATATCGTCTCCGACTAAATCTGGCCTTGTACTTAAAGTCTGGCCGAGTTTTATATATGTTGTCCCTAATTCCTGTAAAACATGCCTCAACCGTAAGGGTAATGTTGCATCTAACTCTTCTATAGATTCATATTCATATGAATGATGCTTAAACGGGATTTTATCTTTAAGTTTTATTTTTTCGGTTATGTAACCAAATTCGTACTTGGTTAAAACTCTAATTATTTCATTCAGCCGCTTAAGGTTCGAATTACCTTTGAATTCCCCAAGTGTCATATTATATTGCTTAATCCTTCCATTATATTAATTTATGGTTTAACTAAGCAGTTTATTTAAATTCAATTGAAAAAGAAGTTGTTAAAATATATCATATAAAATAGAAAAAAAGTTAATGCCTTTAGAAATTTTAAAATAAAAAAATGGGTTAATTAACCTTCGATTATGGCATCGATATCGAATGAAAGCTCTTCAGAGATTTCTTTAAGCTGTTTAAATAAATTGTCGTCTATTGAAAATCCATCTTCCCTGAATCTTTTGATGTTATTTACTTCCATGTCTCCAGGAATAAAAATATTTTCACCTGAATCTTTAATTTCTGCTACAAACCCATCCACTTCTTCTTTGAACTGGTTGATATCAGAAAATTTTGATGGGTCTATTGCCATTAAAAGGTCGCCTTTCGTACACATTTCCTCAGGGTTTGCGGTTCCTTTAACCCCTTTACCAAATGCGGCCCTTACAAGAGGCCCTGCCAAAATTTCAACCATAAATGCAAGGGCATATCCTTTATGCGCCCCAAATGGTAGGATTGAACCTTTAAGTGCAGCTTCAGGGTCTATTGTAGGATTTCCATCACCATCAAGTGCAACATTTTCTGGGATTTTTTGGCCTTTTCTGAGAGCTTCTAAGAGTTTTCCCCTTGCAGAAGCAGAAGTTGCCATATCTACAGAGACATAATTTTTATTTGCAGGAATACCAATTGCTATTGGGTTTGTACCAATTATTGGCTCTTTACCGCCGATTGGGGCTACTGCAGGTTCGGTATTTGCTGTTACAACACCAATCATGTCCTGCATAACTGCCATGTCAGAGTAGTAACCTGCAACTCCAAAGTGGTTAGAATTATGTACTCCAACAAGTCCTACACCAGTTTGTTCTGCCTTTTTCATTGCTATTTCCATACCTTTGTAGGTTACAACATGTCCAAACTTGTGATTTCCATTTAAAAGGGCAGTAGATGCTGTTTCCTCTTCCACGGTTATTTCAGCTTCTGGATCTATAGTTCCAACTCTTAATCCCTTTACGTATTGCGGAAACCTTCCTATTCCATGTGAAGTAAATCCCTTAAGGTCAGCGTCCATAGTAACGTCAGCAACTATGTATGCATCCTCTTCTGGTATATTAAATCTTGTTAAAATTTCCATAATTATTGATCTTTCTTGTTCAATTGTTATTTTCATGTAATACACCATTTAATTTTTAATTTGTGAAAATTCAACGTTAAATTAATTTAAATTAATTATATCCCCATTAAACGCTTTTATTTTAACTGTTTCGTCCTTGTTATCTACAACAGTTCCTATCTTATAAGCTTTGCTGTACTTTTCAATAACGTTTATTGTTTTATCCGCTTCACGAGCAGGGACAATAACTACAAATCCTATACCCATATTAAATACGCGGTACATCTCTTCTAATGGGACATCCAATGAATAGATAGATTTAAAAATTGAACCTGGTTCTGGTAAACTATCTATATTGTAACTGATACCTTTTTTGAGCCTTTTAAGGTTTAAAAATCCGCCCCCAGTAATATGAGCAAGGCCATGGATATCTATATCTTCCTTTAAAAGTTTAACAACTGGATCTACATAAATTGTGGTAGGTTTTAACAGTTCTTCCCCAACTAATTTATCAGGATCCTCTGGGAGGGGGCTATCAATACTTAAATTAGCCTTATCGAAAAATGCTTTTCTAGCAAGGCTTAGCCCATTACTATGGACACCACTACTTTCTATTCCTATAAGTACATCTCCATCAGAGATATTTTCTCCAGTTATGATTTTATCTGCGTCTACAATTCCAATTCCTGTACCTGCAAGGTCAAAATCTTTAATTATCTCTGGAAGTGATGCAGTCTCTCCCCCAATCATTGCTATTTTGGCCATTTTAGATCCTTCAGCAAGTCCCTTTCCAATTTGACCTGCAATTTCCGGATCTGCTTTTTCAACAGCAAGATAATCCACCATTGCTATTGGTTCAGCACCAACACAGAGTATATCATTTACGACCATTGCAATACAGTCTATTCCAACTGTATCATATTTATTCATCATTTTTGCAACTAATATTTTACTTCCAACACCATCTGTACTCATAGCGATTGCTTTATCTCCTAATCTTACAAGCGCTGCAAAATGACCGCTTTCTGTGATCACGTCTCTAAATGAAAGCGTGTTTTTAATTTCGGAAACCAGTGCAGAAACTGTAGCTTCCTCTAGATTAATATCAACACCTGATTCTGAATATGTTACCATGTAATTCACCAAAAATTTTTAAAAATTTATTTAAAAATAAATGTAATGTAAATAATATCTATTATCTAATCAGACCTTATAAAACTTTTTAGATTTTTCCCGATAGAAAAAATAGATCAGGGACTTATTTCCCCCTACTACAAAGATTAATACTTTTTTAGCAATATTTGTTTTTGAAATTTAGTTTTTAAATGAAGATATTTTCTCTAAATCTGAGCTAGTTAATGGTTTTATAATTCTTTTTTCAGCAGAATCTGTTAGTAAGACTTCTACTATACCTGTTAATGCATTAAACCCTATTTGCTGGACTTCCGGATCTTCATCGTCAAGTAAGAATATTAATCTGCGTAAATGTCCCCTTTCTGTAAAAGTCGATGCATAAAAACCTGCCAATTTTTGTAAGGATTTTTTTTCACTGGATTTAGAATTTTGAGCATCTAAATAACTGAGTTTTCCATATTCTATTTCATCATAATCTTCCATTTCTTCCAAATAGGGGATCATTTTATCCATTTTACGGTTTAAAGCACGCATTTTACATATTAATCTGTTAAATAAAGTATTTTTATATAGCGCATTGTTTTTAGCACTTGTTTGCGATATATTCGAATTATATTTATCAAAAGAGTATATTGAAAAGACAGACAGGAATTCAAACTGATTAACTTTGGATATAATGCTGTTTTTTATTTTACAAAACATGTCAAAAACTGCATCCATTACCTCAAACCTATGAATTTCATCAGCTATTAAATCAAGTGAATCTTCTGCAGATTCAATAGAATCTCTATCTCCATTATTAGATGCATTTTTCAGCTCTTTGACAACAAGTTCCTTAATTAACCCATCATCCATTAAAACAAACATTTTTGCAAGGGCAGAATTTCTTATATTTTCGTTTTTGTGAGATATGAGTAACAATATGATTTCTAAACCCAGCTTTAATTCCTGACTTTGAGCGTATTTAATTGAATCACTGAGAAGTTTTTCTAATTCTTTAAGAGTCTGAAAATCATCTTTTAGCAAATATTCTCTGTTTATCAGTCTTTCAGTGTTATCGGAGTATCCTAAATTATCATTTATAAGCATAATTTTTTCTATAAGTGATTTTAACTCCATACCACTTCTCCTAAAAATTTATCCCAGATACCTTCCTAAAAGTTAAGTGACTATATATTATTATATTTTAATAATTTATTAAATATTACGATTAGGACAGTCATAAATTGAAATTACTAAATTGAATGATCAAAACCAAACTAGAGATCAAACTAATTTATAAAATTGGATATAATTTAATTATAGATTAAAAAAGTGTTATATATGAGCTAATTATCCTATAATTACATTTAGAACATTTAATATAAAATTAAAATATAATAAATCCAAATTACATTAAAAACCACTTTTTCTCGAAAAACCTATACCCAATTAGGAATTTAAGCTCTCTAAAATTAAATTAAACAACATATATATAATATTTTATCAAATAAATTGCACATATTTACTATTATATTAATCATCATCTAACGAACATTCAACAACTTTAATGATCTATAAATATCAATAACGATCAATATTATACATCAAAATTACAGGTGATAAAAATGAAATTAAAGGAAGTAGTTCCACTGGGAAGAACATGTACAGAATACAGGGCCATGTTCAGCCTTAACGAAGCTGATTTAAATAAAAAGATATTGGACTGTGGTGGAGGCCCATCCAGTTTCAATTACGAGATGAAAGTGCAAAATAAAGAAGTCATCACTATAGACCCCATATACCAATTCAGCAGAGAAGATATTAAAAAAAGGATAGAAGAAACTTTTGACGACGTAATGGCCCAAGGAAAAGCTAATAAAGACGACTATATCTGGAAAAATATTAAAACAGTTGAAGAACTTGCTGAAACCCGAATATCTGCAATGAAAACATTCTTAAATGATTTTGAAACTGGGAAGAAAGAAAAACGTTATATAACTGCTGAACTTCCAGATTTACCACTTAAAAATGGAGAATTTGATTTAGCACTCAGTTCTCATTTTCTATTTTTGTATTCAGATTTGCTTTCACTGGATTTCCACGTAAAAGCCGTTGATGAAATGTTAAGAGTGGCAGATGAAGTGAGAATATTCCCTTTGCTCGATCTAAGTACAAATAAATCACATCACGTGGAAGAAATAGTAAAAATTTTTAAAGAAAAAGAAATGCAGGTCTCCATTGAAACTGTCGATTATGAGTTTCAAAGGGGCGGAAACCAATTGATGAGAATTTGTAAAAATTAAAAAATTGTAGGATTATTGAATCCTAACAGTTTCAAGGTTCATTGGAGTTTTTGTCTCGATTTTATAAGACCTGTAAATACTTGATGCAAGATCAAGGGTTTTATAATTATCACCGTGACATATAAGGATTTTCTCTGGTTTTGGAGATAATTTCCTTACGTAATCCATGAGCTGTTTCCTGTCTGAGTGACCACTGAATCCTTCAATGGTTTTTATTTCCATTTTTACATTGTAAACATTGGTCTTACCGTCTTCTTTAAGTGGAATTTCCTTCCATCCTTTTTGTATCCTTCTTCCAAGGGATCCTTCAGACTGGTAACCAACGAAAACAAGTGAACTTTTCTCATCTTCACATAACCATTTGAAATACTCTACAGAATTTCCCCCAGTAAGCATTCCTGAAGTTGAAAGAATTATAGCTGGTTCTCCTTCCACAATTTCCCTTCTCTCTTCCATTCCATTTACTTTATGGAACACTTCTGAGATGAACGGGTTTCTTCCCATGTGGAATATCTGGTCACGGAGGTCTTTACTTAAATATTCAGGTCTAGCTGTGTGAATTGCTGTTGCTTCCCATATCATTCCGTCAATATAGACTGGAACTTCATCAATAATTCCATGCCGGATGTACTCTTCAAGTACGATCATAAGTTCCTGAGCCCTTCCAACAGCAAAAACAGGGATTAAAATCTTTCCTCCACGTTCCAGGGTCCTGTAAATTGTTTTTACAAGTTCTTTTTCCGCGTCGTTTCTGGTCGGCTGCACATCACCATGTCCACCGTATGTACTTTCCATTACAAGTGATTCTAACCTTGGGAATTTAGACACTGCAGGTTCTAAAAGCCTGCTTCTTTCATTTTTAAAGTCTCCAGTGTAAACAAAGTTATGCTGGCCGTCTCCTATGTGCATGTGTACAATTGCAGATCCCAGAATATGCCCAGCATTGTGAAGAGTTAAACGTATGTCCGGAGCTATATCAGTTACTTCACCGTAATCCAAAGTTATTGTATGTTTAACACATTTTTTAACGTGTTTAACATTGAAAGGAAGAGGTTTATCTTCACGATGAGCTATATCTATGTTATCTAGCTGTAATAATGTCATTAAATCCCTTGTTGGGGTTGTACAATAAACCGGCCCTTCATATCCATAATGGAACAGATAAGGTAAAAATCCAGAGTGATCAAGGTGTGCGTGAGTTATTACAACTGCATCAAGATTATCTAAAATAAATTCAGGAACATTTAAATAAGGATAAGAACTTTTTTCATCGGTTCCTGCAACGTTAATCCCACAATCAAGTAAAATTTTACTATTTGGTGTCTGTAAAAACAATGAAGATCTTCCGACTTCTCTAAATCCACCAAGGGATGTTAAACGTGTCCATTCATTCTCAAGAGAAACAGGGCGATGAATTTTATTTCCAAGTGTTTGTAAAATTTGCTTTCGCTCTTTACTGTTTTTTCTCAATGTTCTCCTTACCCTCTGTATGACTTCAGAAGATATAGGTGGTGTTCTAAGTATTTTAGGAGCCCAACCTGTTCCTTTAACTATCTCCCTTGAAGTAGTACCATATTTACCTATTACAAGGCCTGGTTTTCTTGCCTCTATTATAACTTCACATGTAACATCATCAAAAGAAATATTGGTTATTTTAGCCTCTTCGGGAACTATTTCATGGATCTTTTCAATAGCCTTCTCAGGTTCTGCAAGTACAGAACGGTCTGAACGGATAATTATTCTCTTTCTTATATCCTTCGCAAGATCCCTTATAAGTCCTCCATTTTCGGTTATGATCTCGGGGTTTTTGGTATAAATTACAACCTCCGGACCTTCAAACTCTACCTTTGCTACTTGTACTCTTGATGGTAATCTTTGTACTATCGTATTTTTAATTTCTTGAATCTCTGATCCCATAAAATCACGTCTAAAAAAATAAGAAAAATTAATTGAACCACATTTTAATTCAGTTGCGATTCTTTAAGCTTTATTTAAAATATTGTGGTTAGGATTAAANNCTTGAATCTCTGAACCCATAAAACCACTTCTAAAAAATAGAAAATACCGTAAACTAAGTTTACAGATTTAATAAATTTAATAATAATAAATTCACGTAAATATTAATTTGGGGAGGGCAAAAAAAAGTTAATTTATTTCCTTAATTTACTTTTTACCTCTTCTTCAGGTAACATTTTAAATCCTTCTTCTGTTACAGTTGCAACTAAGATTCCATTACCTGAAAATGCATCTCTTTCCATTGCAGATTGTATTGCTCTAATAGCAACTTCAACTCCTTCTTCAACATCCAAATCTTCACTATACCTGTCTTCAAGAACCCCATAAGCAAATGGTGAACCTGATCCAGTTGAAATAACGGTATCTCCAATTACTCCACCTGCAGGGTCTAATGAGAATAATGCTGGTCCATTATCATCTACTCCTCCAAGTAAAGTTTGAACATAGAATGGATAAAATCTTGATTGATGTAATATGTTTGCTGTTAAAGTTGCAGC
>DADN01000293.1:0-359 GCA_002509665.1 Methanobacterium sp. UBA8 | reverse complement strand
TATAAGGCTACTTCCGCACTTATATATTTCATTAAACTCTGGGCATCACCAACGCCTCCAGCGATTGTGGCCCCTAAATGATCGTCAATTTTAAAAATTTTGTTAGTGCCCTTGTGAGCTATTAAATTACCCATTGTGGCCCTTCTTTCAGTAGCAAAAACAACNNAATTTGTTTTCATCATTCATGAATACACCTCAAAAAAATACAAAATTTAAATAAAAATAGTTTCCTGTTTCCTAATATTGGAGTTCATATTATATAAAGATTGCTTGTTTTAACTTCTGTTAATTCTAAATTTAAACCTCTTATTTATAATCTATTATCCTAATGAATCAATTTCATTATTCTTTGCCCATAA
>DADN01000007.1 GCA_002509665.1 Methanobacterium sp. UBA8 | reverse complement strand
TTAGGAGTTTTAAAAGCAATTGGGTTTACAAACTGGGACTTAAAAGGAAGCATTTTATTTGAATCAGGATTATTAGGATTTTCTGGAGCAGTTATAGGATGTATTCTGGGCATTGCAGGCATTATATTAGTGGCAAAGATGTTGAATTTTACAACATATATTCCAGAAATGATGCCGCTGTGGTTAATTGGAAGCGTAATTATAGGATCCACCCTTTTAAGTATTCTGGCAGGTTTATACCCTGCAATGCGTGCTTCAAAANNAATAATGCAGTACTTGAATTTAATAATGTTTGGAAAACTTATACCATGGGAGATGAAAGTGTAAACGCCCTTGCAGGTTTAAATCTGGCTTTGAAAAGAGGTTCCTTTACAGCAGTCATGGGGCCATCTGGATCAGGAAAATCCACATTCCTGCACGTGGCAGGAATATTAGACATGCCTTCAAGTGGTATAATTAAAATTAATGGGAAAGAAGCCAAGAAATTATCGGTTAAAGAGCAGGCAAGGCTTAGAAGAGATGAAATTGGCTTTATATTCCAGCGTTTTAACTTGATGTCGCAGCTTACAGTTCTAGAAAATGTCATGCTCCCTATGGTAAAAGAAGATACCAAGAAAGCTGTAGATCTTTTAAACAGAATGGGATTAACTGGAAAACATAATAAACGTCCATGGCAGCTTTCAGGTGGAGAGCAGCAGCGTGTTGCAATAGCTAGAGCGCTTATAAATGACCCATCCATTATTTTAGCTGATGAACCAACAGGAGAACTTGACACTAAAAATGCAGACTCCATAATGCAGATACTTCAAGATTTAAACAGGGATGAAGGAGTAAGCATTGTTATGGTTACCCACAATCCCGCTTCGGCAGATTTTGCAGATGAAATTTGCCATATGAGTGACGGTAATTTCGTTAATAATGGTAAATAAACCCATTAAATTTTCTTTTAATTTTTTAATATTTGAAAATTAATATAAACACTCTCAAATTAGATAGAACTCAAAGGAACCAAATAATTATTAAAATTTATTTAATTAGTAATCAAATTTGGGAATAAAATGTAAAAAGATGGAGTAAATTTCGGAAAAACTTTTTTAGTGTCATTGGATTGATCTATTAATACAATTCATATAATAAAAAGCTGAATAATTCTATATTAATGGCCGTTATATATGTTATAAAATCTTTATAATAGCCATGAGGTTTAAAAAATGTTATTTGGAGCACCAGACTTATTAACCAGTGCAATTGTAATTATAACCGTTATACTGGGACTTGGAACTATTTTCCTGTTATGCGGACTGCTCTACATTTACTGGGGAAATTACAGGGAAACAAAATCAGGTTATGCAGTAGGCCTTTTATTATTTGCATCGTCTTTACTGCTTCAAAATATCCTGTTAACTGCAACTTACTTTATCAGCATACTTGATCACTGGTATGAAGGAATTGTAATGTTTGCGCTTATCCTTTTTGAATTTATAGCGCTTTCAATACTCTTTAAAATAAGCTGGGAATGAATATTAATAACAATTACAAAGTTAGGGGTCTTTCATGAAAAAAAAGTTTCTGTGGTGGTTAATTGTAGGTACTAAAGGAGGTAAAAACCGCGCCAGAATAATTAATGAACTTAAAGAGAGGCCATATAATATTCACCAGCTTGCAGAAAAGCTTGAACTTGATTATAAAACAGTTCAACACCATATGGGAGTTTTAGAAGAATCAGGCGTTGTTACATCAAGTGGAGAAAAATACGGCAGATTATACTTCCTTTCAGATAAAATGGAAGAGAACTACGACACTTTCCATGAAATATGGTCCCAATTTCAGAAAAAATAGATTAAGAGGTTAAAAATGATATCGCCCGAATTTTTAAATGTTATAATAATCTCCAGTAAGATACTTGGAATTGGAAACATATTCCTATTAACAGGACTGCTGTATATTTACTGGAGAAGTTATAAAGAAATGAAATCCAAATATACATCAGGATTACTTTTCTTTGCATCATTTTTCCTGTTTCAAACTATAGCCCTAGTAGTAGCGCTCTTTTCTATAAAATGGTTTGTAACTGAGTTTTTCATCGTGTTGCTGGAATTCATTGCACTTTCAATACTCCTGAAAATAAGCTGGGAACGATGATTTAATTATTAAAATAGCCATGTCTATGACACGCGCATGAATTATGCTTTATGTTAAATTGTAATTTGATAAGGACATTATCTTCATACAATTTACTTCAAGATATCCACAATTACATTATTTTGCACAACTCCAGGACATGAGTACCAAAATCAATGTATGATTAAAAACCATTAAGTTCAATATATCCAAAAAATATTTATACCAAATCAGAAATATAGTTTTTTTTACAGTCCCTTGGGGTAGTGGTAATCCTGTGAGGCTCTGGACCTTTCGACGGCGGTTCGACTCCGCCAGGGACTACTCTTTTTTAATGGTTTAATTTGCTTAATCTTAAAAAAAAAAGAAAATAAAAGTTTTTTTATAGTTCAGCTACAACAAGCATTTCATAGTCTTCTGTGGTTAACACGTCTTCTCTACTGTAATTTCCAATTTTAGAGCCAAATATATTAATTTTACAGAAGTTTAATGATTTGAGAAGCCATGTAATTTCAGAAGGCACATAATAGCGTTCATTGCAATTTAAAACCATAGGATTTCCATCATCATCTTCCATTTCCATGGTAGATATATCACGGAAAGTCATGAGGTCAAATGAATTCCCTTCACTCACGCCTTCCACCGCGTTGGAATTTATGAAATCTTTAACAGAGTGGTAAAGAGGATAAAGACCATTTAATGTAGTAAATATCAGCTTTCCATTCTTTTTTAATGCTTTAGCAGCATTCTTTAAGATTTCAAAGTTCATTTCGTCGGTTTCCATTAAAGAAAATCCTCCTTCACATAACATAATTACCAGATCAAACTCATCTTCAAACTGCAATTTTCTAGCATCTGCCTGCTGAAAATTCAAATTTACGGCAGCTTTCTGGGCTTTTTCCCTTGCCTTAGCTAACATGGACTCTGAAAGATCAATTCCAGTGATATTGTAGCCCCTTTTTGCAAGCTCTATGTCATGCCTGCCGGTTCCACATCCAATGTCAAGTATTTTACATTTTTTATCATAATTTATCTCTTTTTCGATGAAATCCACTTCTCCAAGGGTTCCCTGGGTGTAAATCTCCTTTTCGTATTTATTAGCGTAATTTGTAAATAGTTCTTCGTACCATTGTTTCATTTTAATCATTCCTAAGTTAATACTAATATGATCTAAAAATAACCCCATTTAATACTTTCTGAAAATAGAATAAAGATTATTAATCTATGATAAAGTAAATACGCATAACTATACCTATTAAAAATAATTAAAAAATGGAATTAACATCATGTTTTGTGACTTCACAATTTAGTCAATGAATATAACTTAATTCCTGTCACCTCAATCCAGATCATCCACATTGCGATGAACAATCTCTCAGTTGCTCCATGATATGGTGAAAACTGAGTATAAGAAAGCAGCAAAAGAGTAAATATTGACATTAATCCCATTATCAGTGAAAATATTCGATAACTGCCCCATATAGAATTTTCACTATTCCTTAACGCATGCCAAGCCGTGAACTGTGCCGCTATTATTACTAAGAATGCAATGGCACTTACTAGGCCATGTGCTACCACGTCTTTTGCATAAGTTACGTCTGCCCCAACAGAAAACAGCGTCACCCCTGCAAGTATTATACACACACCAAATACAACTACCAACCATTTTGTTGCTTTTCCTGCACGATGTGAAAGATTAGCGCCGAGGCCCATGGCAAAACCAATTGATAAAAGACCAAATATTATGAAATTTATGTTTTGAATTATTGAATATGGCCCTATGCCAAGATCGCTGACATCGTTGAAGATTTGACTGTATCCTGGCCGAAGAAGACTCTCTACAATTACTAAAATTGTGAATAAAATCGGCGCTACGATACCGCAAAGAGCAAAGAACCGTTGTTTTTGTACACATATCCTATTTTTATCAGTCATTCTATTTCCTCCAAGGCATATACCTCCTCAAATAAAAGTCAAAGTATTTATTGATGAACTTCAATAAGTGAACAATGTTCACCAATATTATAAAATTGATCTTTAATAAGGTTTTCCAGTGCATATAATCAATAAAAGTATGATTTTAAGAAATTATGTATCTACATCCCATAAAATATTTCAAAAGAGTTATCCCTACATTTAAACAAGTTTACTTAAAATTCTATGTGGCCTAAAATGACGCTTAAAAAATATGAAAGAGATAAAGAAGCAAAAATTCAGCGCATAGTCCTTTCGACAAAAACGCTTGTGGAAAATAAGGGCTATAGCTCTGTTTCAATTCGCGACATAGCAAAAGAAGCTGATGTTAGTATTGGATTAATATACAAATATTTTCCAAAGGGCAAATTCGATATACTCAAGCAGCTGAGCTCAAAACAATTAGATGAAGACTTCTTGATGAAACAACCCTCAAAAATTGACTTTGCAGATTTTCCAGGTTATACACGAGAAGTCATCGAAAATATGCTTGAATTACATAGAAGAAATGTCAAACTGATAAATGCAGTTACAGTTGCTGCGCTCATGGAAGGAGAGATACTTGAAGACATTAAAAGTATAAGTGCAGAAGATTATGCAGGTATTCCTGAATTTTTCAGCAAATTCGATGGAGTGGACATTTCAGATAAAGACCACATAAATGTACTTACAGAATGGTCACTGGCTGTAAAAAGTATGATATTTTACAATACTATGTTTCCAACTATTTTTAAAGATGATAAATCATTTATAGACATGCTGGTTGACCTTTCATTGAAAATTTGGGGTTACAATCCCTGATTTTGTCCCCAATGAGTTAAATTCATCATGATTATTTAATTTTCTCACCCATTTTCCAGGGTTTTAGACGAGGGATCCACCTTGGAACATTTTTCTTGTACAGAATATAATCATCACCAAACCGTTTTACGAGTCCTGGCTCCTCCGAATATACAAAATAGACATGATTCACAATAAAAAACAGGGCAAATAGTATGAACAGTTCAATTGAAGCAAAAATTAACGCTTCACCAAGAACAATCATTAAAACACCGCTTATCATTGGATTTCTGACATATCTATATGCCCCTGCAACCACCAGCTTTTTTGGAGGATCCCATGGAGCCAGTGTACCTCTACCTATTCTAAAAAATGCCTGGTTTGTATAGATCACGAATCCTAACCCTAAAACTATTAAAAAAGTACCTATTGCCAGTATAGCTCCAGATAATGCTGAATCAAAGGCCAGTAGATGATTGTTGAAACCTAAAATAACAAGTACAGGTATTATGATTGCAATAGTAAACGGTAAAACCAGCGAAAATAAAGCCCTTATTAATAATCTCATGATGAATGCCCCATATCTACTTTATAAGGCCTTAATTTGCAATATTCCTTTAAAGCTTATCTTTACTTAAATTAAGTAGATTATGCCCTATTAATCTTTTCATCATCCAATTCTTTGATTTTAAAAATATACACTTATTGACATTAATAGGCGGTCTTAACTTCAACGTGCCTTTAAAAATAAAAAAGAAAAAAATAAATCATTAAATAGTTTGTTTTTTCTTATCTTCCATATCTCTAATTGTGCCCTTGTTTTGTCCTATTTTTAAACCAATTACTGATAAAACTAAAGCAACAATAATTATGGCACAGATAGCAATCAGATCTGTTCCTACATCACCCAGACTGAAGCCCTTAATTACAATGCCCTGCATAGCATCCAGACCATAAGTTAATGGAAGACAGTATGACAGCAGCTGGATATAATAGTCGAATCTAGCAACTGCTATGAATAAACCTCCAAATAACACCTGCAGAATTATGATTAAACCAAATAAACCAAGAGCTTGTTTTTCAGTTCTCGTAATTGAGGCTGCAAAAATGCCTAAGGAAACTCCTGCCAGAGCAAGCAATAGCATTACAAGTAAAGTGCTGCCTATATCCCCAACAATGGTGATGCCCATAACATAAATAACGTAAGCTAACACCATTAAAGCTGCAATAAATGCAAATATGCTAAGCCCTACAATATAGGCTGAGACAGCCTTAACTGGAGATAAAAACATTTTATTGAATCTATTGCTATTTTTATCTCCCAATACTCCAAATAACCCAATGATTGTTGAAATAAGCAGAGTAACAAGGGCCATTATATGGTAAATAAAAAGATTAGTAAAGCTCAAACCTTCTCCATAAAAACTTTCACTGCTAATTTTTAGTGGCATTACTGCATTGCCACTTTCTGCAGCCACTGCCATTGTAGAATTAAGGAAAGCGCGGTTTACAAGTGCACTTTTTACCTGATCAGTGCCTTCAACCTGTAGCAACACCTCAGGAGTCTTTTTCATAGCTAGATCCCTGGTGAAATTTTCAGGGAAAACTATAGATGCATCAATAGACCTATCTTTAAAACCACTGCTTATCTCATTTTGATTAATGGAAGTCACATTGACATTTTCCTGCCCTTTAAGCTCTTCAATTATATTTGAGGCAGCACTTACATTTCCCAAGCCCTGATCATGATTTACAACTCCAATATTTACTGTATCTGCAGTGCCAGCTATTGTTACCATATATCCCAACACTATCATGATAATAATCGGCCCAAATATCGCCATTCCAATTGGAACTTTCCTTTTAAATCCATTTTTAATGACATTAACAAGCATACTGCCAAAGCCTTCATTCTCCATCATATCTCCCCCTATCTTTTGAGATGTAAAGAATCTAGTTCAGTATTTTCAAATTCCAGAATTCTTAACTCAATAGATCAATACCTAACATAAAATAAAACGAAATAAATTTATGACCTTATTGTCACTAAGATAGTATAAAATGAAACAACATTAGATGAAGGTGACATAAATTGACTGTAAATAAAAATACAATAGAAGCCCTGAAAAATTTAGGGCTTTCTGATTATGAAACACGAGCATATATAGCCAATATATCTCTTATCAGTGCTACAGCGACTGAAATTAGTCTTGAATCAAATGTACCCCGTTCCAAAATATATGAAATCCTCAAAAGCCTTGCAAAAAAAGGTTTTGTGGAAATAGAAAAAGGTAAACCATTAAAATTCAATGTTGTACCTCCCCATGAAATTTTTGAAACGTCAAGGAGAGAAATTAAAGAAAGGCTCGATGATGCAGAAACTGAACTGAACTTCATCTATGAAAACCAGATCCCCAAAGTTCCAGCGCCCATATGGCTGATAAATGGTCCTGAAAAAAATGTAAACAAAGAACTTGAAATCATCTCACGCGCTAAAAACTCGCTTTTTATTTTAGGAGGTTTTATGTTCCAAAATGAAATTCCTGAACTTAAAGAAAGATTAAATAAAGTCATTAAAAGAGGAGTAACTACAAAAATGGTATTAGCTCCATCATGTGTTATTGATGACGATAAAATTGATATAGTAAAAGAAATAGGCGAATTGGACTGTGAAATGAAAATATTTCAGGTGCCCCACATTAAAATAGTAATTAGAGATGAAAAAGAGATGATTATAACCTTCTGTAAGAGGATAGAAAATAATCTAATATCCCAAACAGCAATAGGAATATGGAATCAACATAACGAGTTTGTCGAAACCATAAGTGGAGTTTATAATTTCATATGGACAGTTGAGCCATTTAATAACCCAACAGCTCTTAAAAAGCAAAGCAAAAAATATGAAAATATACCACCAAAACCTTGAGGCATATTTATGAGCTTAAATCCTTTTAAAGCATTCTTAAAGACATTTAAATACGTTTTAACAAGAAAAATACATTTTCCAAAGAACTATCTGCATAAAACAATTACTATGGAAGACAAGCAGCAGTTTAAAGTTTTCAGGCATGCTGTAATGAGCACAAAATTAAATGGACAAAATGCCGCTATTTTCAAAGTTAGGTTTCATTTAGCCGGCATGTCCACTGAGAAAAATAAACCATTTTCGGTTATACCCATGCTTTTTATACTGGGATTACCCGGATTTAGAGCTAAATTATGGACACTTAATGAAAAAAATGGAGATTTTCAGGGCATTTACCAGTGGGATAGTTTGAAAGATGCCCAAAATTACGCAAATTCATTTGCTTTAAACTTCATGACATCCCGATCTGTTCCGGGATCTGTTTCTTATGAAATTATTCCAAATACGTCCCTGAAAGAATATATTGAATCATTGAAGCTTTCTTAAATATTTATTCATCAATTCTTTCTATTTTAAAAGTCACTGGCCGTATAGCATCAGTACAACATGCTACCATTGTTTTATCGTCTTTCATCCATCCTTCGAAATGATCCCTTGAAAAATTACCTCCAGAAAGGAGAACCGCAATA
>DADN01000034.1 GCA_002509665.1 Methanobacterium sp. UBA8 | reverse complement strand
TTACAGATCGTAAACACGCAGAAGAAGCCTTGAAAGAGAGTGAGAAGAAGTTCCGTGAACTATTTAATAAAGCTCTAGATGTGATAGTACTATCTGAAGTTCAAGAAGATATGATGCCTGGACAATTTATTGAAGTAAATGAAGCCGCAACTAAAATATTAGGTTACAGTAAAGAAGAATTTTCCAATATGACTCCTCTAGATTTATTTGCACCAGATAGTAAAGATCAGATACTGAGAATCTCGACAGAACTTAAAAAAAGAGGATCTACCCTATTTGAGGCAAAAAGTGTTACTAAAAGTAGGGGAGAAATACCTGTTGAGGTTAATGTACATATTTTCAAGCTTAGGGGAAAGGATGTAGCTCTATCTATGGCCCGTAATGTTACAGATCGTAAACACGCAGAAGAAGCCTTAAAAGAGAGTGAAAAGAAATTCCGTGAATTATTTGATCAAGCAACTGATATGCTTAGTTTAACTGAGTTGAAAGATGACGGTACAATTAAAAAATATATTGAAGTAAACAAAGCTGCATCTAAAAGATTAGGTTATACTAAGGATGAATTATTGAATATGGGACCTTTAGATTTATATTTGGATAAGTCATCTATAGTTGGGATGGTTTCTGAGATGTTTGAGAAAGGATATTCAATATCTGAAAATGTCCAGATAGCCAAGGATGGAAGACAAATACCTGTTGAGCTAAATACTCGCCTTTTTAAATTAAGAGGGAAAAATGTCGTTCTTTCTATTTCTCGTGATATTACTGAGCGTAAAAAGTCTGAAGAGGAGCTTATAAGAAGTGAAACTATTTTAGAAGAAGCTTCCAACATCTCTAGAATGGGTGCTTATGAATTGGACATAGTAAAAAATGAATTTATATTATCTGTAGAAGGGCAGCGAATTTATGGAGTTAAAAAGAGTAAATTACCTTTTGAAGATATTATGGGGGTAGTTTATCCTGATGATGTCCAGCAAGTTCGAAGAACGTTGGATGAATCATTAAAAACTTTTAAGCCATATGATTTAGAGCACCGCATAAGGCGATCTGATGGTGAAATAAGGTATATACACACCAGGGGCAGAGTTTTACTGAATGAGGAAGGAAAACCTACCAAGATGTACAGCGTGACCGAGGATATAACAGAACGTAAGCATGCAGAAGAGCAAATTAAGAAACTGGCAGATATAGTTGATTCATCAGATGATGCTATAGTCGGTGAAGATTTAAATGGGGTAATATTGACCTGGAACAAAGGAGCTGAAAAAATATATGGTTATTCTGCTCGTGAAATGGTAGGGAAACCTATATTTAATTTAATTCCATCTTCTGAGCACTATAAAATATCTAAACTTATTGAAAAAGTTAAAAACAGGGGTAAAGTGGCCCATTATGAAGCTCAAAGGACAAAAAAAGATGGAACTAAGATAGACATTTTGGTGACGTTATCTCATATTAAAAATGTTGATGGGGAAATTACAGGAATTTCTGCAATTGTAAGAGATATAACGGAGCGTAAAAAAGCTGAAAGAGCATTAGCAGAAAGTGAAGAAAGGTTGAATGCCATTATTAAATCATCTCCTGATTCTATTATATCTTCTGATCTAAATTTAGATATAATCTCATGTAATCAAGCAAGTATGGATATGTATGGTGCATCCTCAAGTGAAGAATTGATAGGGCTAAATGCATTGGAATTAATAGATTCAAAAGACAGACCAACAGTAATAGAAGCTACAAAAATAGCTTTATCTGAGAAAAGAAGTGTAACTTTAGAACTTAATTCCGTTACTTTAGATGGTAAAAAAGTTTTTCCTGTAGAGATTTCGGGAAATAGTATCCGTGATGCTGAAGGTAATCCAACAGGATTTATAGCTATAACAAAAGATATCACTGAACGTAAAAATGCAGAAAAAGAACGTGAAAATCTTATTGGCGAACTAGAACGTTCTAATCAAGAATTACAGCAGTTTGCTTATATCGCATCACACGACCTTCAGGAGCCTTTAAGGACAATCTCCAGCTTTACACAACTTTTAGCACGACGCTATAAGGGTCAGATTGATAAGGATGCTGATGAGTTCATAGATTTCATAGTGGATGGAACAAACAGGATGCAGGCAATGATAAAAGATTTACTGAAGTATTCCAGAGTTCAAACAAGGGGTGAAGAATTTAAACTAACAGATGTACAAAATGCTCTTGATCAGGCATTATTTAACCTTAAAGTGACTATTGATGAAAATAATGCAGAGATTACACATGATAATCTTCCTGTTGTAACTGCAGATGAGAAACAGCTCATACAGCTTTTTCAGAATTTAATAGGTAATGCTATTAAATTTAAAAAGCCAGATGAACATCCTAAGATCCATATTTTATCTAGAAAAGATGAAGAAAATAAGGAATATATTTTAGGAGTTTCAGATAATGGTATTGGAATGGATCAGCAGTATGCTGGACGTATTTTTGAGCTATTTCAGAGATTGCACACGCGTGATGAATATAAAGGGACTGGAATTGGGCTGGCAGTTGCAAAAAAAATAGTGGAACGCCACGGTGGAAGGATATGGGTAGAGTCGGAACTTGGTGTGGGTTCAACATTCTATTTTACAATACCAATAAAAGACGAATCAGAATAAATTTTAGTTTTGAATTTGTTTATATGGGTGTAATTTTAAATTGGAGGTTCAATAATGCCTATTACAGTTAAACAGGTCCAAAATATATTTAATAATATTGACAAAGGGGAGAATGAAAAGTTTTTTGAACATGTGGCAGATGATGTTTGCTGGAAAGTGATGGGGACGCATCCTCTGGCTGGAACGTATCACAGCAAACAGGACTTTCTCACACATACTTTTATGAGGTTAAATAAAATATTGAAGAAAGGTGTAATTTTAAAAGTTAAGGGTATTATAGTTCAAAATGATACGGCTGCTGTGGAACTAGAATCTTACTCTATTTCCCTAAGTGGAATGCCGTTCAATAACACTTACTGTTGGGTAGTCAAATTCAAAAATGAAATTATAGTCGAAGTTCGCGCATATCTAGATTCGGCATTGGTACAGAAAGTCATTGATGAAAATGAAGCCGGCTGAGACACCAATTTCATTAACTTGTTTTCGAAATTTATTTACTCTTAAAATCTATAATCCTATTAAAGACTCAATTTATATTTCAGGTGATACCGTGGATTTAACCAAAAGAGAAGTAGAAGAACTTCAAGAGCAAATTATAATTATTTATAAAGTTATAGATCAAAATAACACGTTTATCTCATTTTTTTATAAGGATATGGATGTTAACGTGCCTAAAAGCGACAGTAATTTAATTAATGAGCTTGATGAACTTGAAAATGCAGAAGAAATGCTGAAAAAATGTATTGTTGAGCTTGAAGAAATAAAGAAGGATGAAAAATTAGAAGACAAAATATTCTATGAAATCATTGCTAGATATGATTTAAGGGATTTATATGAAAAATATGGTATAAAAGAGCCTAAAGATTTGGATAAATTGAACATAAAAAATTTGTTGNNCTTTTTTGAAGGTTTCTTTCAGGGATCCCTCGAAAATTAAATATTTTCGGGGCGCCAAAACCTATGGTTTTGGCAGGGTGAAGTAAAATATTGAACCGTCATTAGGTTCAGACTCAACCCAAATGTGTCCTCCATGACGTTCAACAATCCTCTTAGAGACTGCGAGCCCAATTCCTGTACCATCATATTCGTCTTGGGTATGTAATCT
>DADN01000273.1:4271-32213 GCA_002509665.1 Methanobacterium sp. UBA8 | reverse complement strand
AAATTCAATGGCATGTTTCAGGGATATAACTGGCCCTCTAATTGAGTTATTGGTAGGTTTCTGTTTATTTTATGCCGCAAAACTTTCAGGTGTCCATGGGAGGAGAGTACAAAATTTTTGGTTAATTATAGGTATTGCTTTGGTGTGTTATGGTATAGGAGATGTACTATGGGCTGTAATGGAATTAGTTCTTCACCAACAACTATTTCCTTCATTTGTGTCTATTTTTTATTTTTTATTTTACTTTTTATTTCTTTTAGGCACATTTTATCTTCCAGGAGAACCCCTTTCCAAAAATAAAAAGATCAAAATGATTTTAGATACCTCGATAATATTTATAACTACTAGCCTTATTTTTGGAATCTTTTTTTTACCTTACCTTAGTTCAAGTTATGGTTTGAATAAATTGAGTATAGCTTATGCTGTAGGAGATCTTATCCTTTTTTTGGCATTACTGCGAATATTATTCAATAATTTTAAAGGTTTTTATCGTACTCCTCTGCTATTTTTAGGTATGGGCATCTTTTCTCAAATTGTAACTGATAATATTTACAGTTTTCAAGTTATACAAGGTATATATGTTTCGGGAGGTTTTTTAAATGCAGGATGGCTATTAACAATATTATTTATTTATTTAGCTGCTACTTTTGAAGTAGATCTTTTAAGGGGCAATAAAAAATGTATGGGATTTGAATTATGGGCACATAATCTTAATTTTCCGCCTTATTTGCCTTTACTAACTGTGTTAATTGCATTTATTCTGGTTATATTGGTGAATAATAATAAAATTTCTATAAGTGGGCTGTATATTGAAGCTGCTGTTGGAATTATCATACTTTTGGCAGTCTTCAGGCAGGGTATTATACTAAATGAAAATGAAAGTCTTTATGTTGCGGCAAAAAAAGAGATTGAAAGTCGTAAAAAATCTGAAGAAGCGCTAAAATTAGCTAATATATATAATCGTAGTTTGGTTGAAGTGAATTTAGATCCTCTTGTTACAATTGGACTTGATGGGAAAATTACTGATGTTAATAGTTCTACAGAAGCAGTTACAGGCTATTTGCGCCATGAACTTATAGGCACTGATTTTTCAAGTTACTTTATCGAGCATGATAAGGCTCAAGAAGGATATAAAGAAGCTTTTCAGAAAGGATCCGTAAGAAATTATCCCCTTGAGATACAGAATAAGAATGGAAAATCTGTACCGGTTTTATATAATGCAGCAACATATAAAGATGAGTCAGGCAAAGTTATTGGTGTTTTTGCGGCTGCACGTGATGTTACCGAACTTAAAAAAGCTGAAGATAAACTTAAAGCGTCTTTAAATGAAAAAGAATTACTGCTAAAGGAAATTCACCACAGAGTTAAAAATAATATGCAAATTATAAGCTCGTTATTAAGCCTTCAATCTAAGTATATTGAAGATAGTTCAACTATACAAATTCTTAAAGAAAGTGAAGTGCGTATAAAGGCAATGTCTTTGGTGCATGAATCGATTTATCTTTCGGATAATCTATCGAGTATTCCTTTTCAAAGTTATATCCAGAGACTTGTAATGGATATTATAATTCATTACAATGCCCAGTGGATAACTCCTAAATTTAATATTGAAGACATAAATTTTAATATTGAAACAGCTATCCCTTGTGGCCTGATAATAACTGAAATAGTTACGAATTCCATTAAATACGCTTTTTTAAAGAATGATGGACTAATTAATGTAGAATTTACACGAGAAGTCGATAAATTAAAATTAACCGTAAGTGATAATGGCATAGGGTTACCTGAACATTTGTTACATGGAAAATCTAATTCTTTAGGCCTTTTACTTGTAAAGATGCTTGTAAATCAGTTGGAAGGCGAATTAAAAATAGATAATGTTAATGGAACAACTTTTACCATCATTTTTAAAGAATTGGAATATACAGAA
Source organism: Methanobacterium sp. UBA8 (assembly GCA_002509665.1). GTDB lineage: Archaea > Methanobacteriota > Methanobacteria > Methanobacteriales > Methanobacteriaceae > Methanobacterium_D. The sequence continues at coordinate 30,283 of DADN01000273.1, read as the reverse complement.
AGGGTTTAAAAGTTATTTTCTATAAATTTACTTTAAAATAATTAAGATATGCTTCAAACATGTTATACTATCATGTTTAACTATTTATTATGTTATGGGTAAACTATATAACAAACAATACTTAATGAGATTACATGTCGGAATTACCTTACAGATTTACAATTGGCCAAATTAAAGAGGGCCATATTGAGCTTCATCAGGAGTCTAGAGATGAATTAGGTTCTGAAGAGTATGTAGTAGTAATTCCACTCGAGGATTTCAATACATATCGAAATGAAAATAAAGTAAATACAGAAATGATATTTGAATTTGTAGAGATGGTCAAAGAAAAGAGTTTATATGAAATAATGATTATTATGAAGCAGTTAAAAGAAGAATTAGATGAATCGAAGGAAATTAAATTATTTACTGATTAAATCAGTACTAACTGCACATTTTTTTAAATACCATAGACATTTTTCACTCCATCTGCAGTCTCCACATATCTCTTTAATATCATGATATATCTTTAATTTTCTATTTGTAATTTTAAATATTTCCTCTGCTTTAAAAATAGATCCGGGGGATATTCCTAGTTTTTCAAGTACTTTCAGGTCCATTGATACTATTTTAGCATTGGCCATCAAAATTTTTGATTTTGGGCCCCCGAACACTTTGTGTTCAAGGGATCCCTGGCTTTCTTGACATTTTCCATTTATATTGTATGGACAGCAAGTACAGATTGAATCTGTCTCTGCAACTATCTCTATTTCACGCTCAGGAAAATTTTGCAGGATTTCAATTATTTCTGCCATATTTTTGCTGAAATCTTCGCTGTATCCGTATCCCTGAAATCCCTGCATGCATAAAAGGTGGTGTGCTCGAATTTTCATTGTATCAAAAATATATATGAGATAATAGTTTAAGTAAGTAAGAGGTTTGGATCGTTTTTTGATAGTAATGGTTGTTTGAGTAATATAACCTGTTAAATATTTTAAATAAAGAAAAATAGTCATTTTGTTCTTAAAAATGAATTAAATGTATTTAAATAATTAAAATTGGAATAGAAAATCTAATTTAAATTAATTAAATTTACTAAACCATTTCTGGAAATATTATATAAAATTTTTGCGGTATGTTTTATAATAACTCACTGCTGATTTTTTAGTGTAAACTTTATAAGAATATTTGTAACCAATAGAGTCTGTATATGTTATTTTTAGCTTTGTTTTACTTATTTTTTTGAAATCATATTTATACCAGCTGCAGTAATTGTATTCTGGATAATCATAGCTTACGCTTTTATAAGTTTCTTTCATTATGACATGATTACTGCCGTATGAATATGTTTTCAATGATAATTTTCCGTATCCATATGCATCATTAAAATATGTTTTACTTTTGCTGTCTATTAATTTAGCAGCAGATACTCCCTGTATAGACATTACAAAGCATACAATTAAAAGTACTGCTATTAATCCCCTTTTATAATTCAATTTAACACCTCTTATTTTAATAGAAGTTATTAATCTACATAATACAGTATGATCAATTTCTATATAAATCTTTAGGATATATAAATAGATCAATCTTATAAAAACTAAGAATATGTAGTAATTCACGTCTTTAAAACTAAATTTTCAGTATAAATGCATTAAAAAAGATTATTAGATAGATTTATACAATTTTAAAAGGTAAAATTATCAAAATATAACTTAAAATATTATTTAGATTAATATAAAATAAAATTAATTAAATTGGAGAGTATTTAGAATATTCTCCAATTTGCAGCTTCTTTAATATCCACTTCTTCACCAAATGCTTCTTTAGGTGTTATTGCTTTAGTTAATGCTGCTGCTCCTCCAATCTTCATTAAGTCGCCGATAATGAATGGAAGAACTCCCATTGCAAGTAAACTCCATAGAGTTGGTTGTGCACCGTTTGCAGTCATCCATAGACTTAAACCTATTACTCCTGGAACATATAACATTATGAAATTTGCAATGAACATCAATCCAAGCATAGATGTAAAGCTTCTTGCTCTGATATATTTATCAGTAAAATGACCGAGGAATAAAGACATAATAATAAATCCAATGAGATATCCTCCGCTTGCACATAAAATTGCCTCAAAGCCTCCTGACATTCCAGCAAACCATGGAACTCCAATTAAGCCTATTGCAACATATAGAGCTTGGCTAATTCCTCCCCAGTATCTACCAAGGATAATTCCTGCCATTAACACTGCAAAGGTCTGTCCTGTTACAGGTACGGGTGTCCATGGGAGAGGTAGTATTATTTGCGCTGAAATCCCGGTAATACATGCCATTACCAAAGCTAAGACTGTTTTATTTATAAATGAAGAGTCATGTCGCCATTTAAAGAAGTTGTACCTCTTTTCGAAATAATTATTAACCATAGGTGTTTGCATTATTTTGCCTCCTAATTAGTATAATTTTAAAAAATATCATAATTGATATTTAAGCATATTCTACACACAATTCAAAGAATTTTGTGGGCGTCAAAAAATACTGATTAAAAAATCGTGTATATTGTATATCAAAGTGAACAATACTCTCTAAATGAGTATTTTATCCCATTATTGATTAGATTTAAATATTATAAATACTTTGTTTTCATATTTGGGGATTTTGTGTAACGGTTGAATTAAATTAGAAAAATAGGCACTGCTATAAAATAATTTCTAAAATGATTTTGTTGGTTTTATAATCAGTTATGGTGGTTTATTATAAAAATAAAGGAGATAATATGGTTAATTAGGATGGTATGTGTGATTCTTTTTTTTAATGGAATATGAAAACTGATTAAATTGGTGTTATGTTTTTTAGTATTCATAATAACTCGAATTAAAAGGAAAGATATTGATATAATGCTATACAAATTAAAGAAAAGTTATATAAATTAATATTACAAAAACAAGTTTATATGAGTAATATTCACTTTTGTTACTTGATAAAATTTAAATTTCGGGGCGTCTGAGAAATGAATATATATGCGTTAGTATCGCTTTTATCATCTATTTTATGTATTTTTCTTGCTAATTTTATCTATTATAAAAATACCAAAAGCAGGTTAAATCAACTAACTGCATTAATGTGTTTTACACTTGCTTATCTATTATTTCTTGAATTTGGGTACCGGCAGGCAGAAACTTATTATATAGCTAATTTATGGTATATTGCTAGTTTTATGTGGACTGTGGCAGCATCTCTTATTTTACATGTAGTTTTAGTTGTCACTGACAGGTTAAACTCTGAAAACAAAGTCAAAATCCTTTCTTTAATATATGTTCCTTCCATAATTATTTCAATTTATTTCATTTACTCCAATTTAACATCAATAAATATAGCGAAAGAGTACTGGGGATGGGCATACTCTGTACAACTTAACCCATGGCTTTTTAATTTAAGCAACCTGTGGCTAATAATACTCGTATCTACAGCAGTAATTCTAGCTTATTTACAGTATAGGGAGCCCGATAATAGAGAAAAGAAACTGGATGTGTATATTATAGTGGGATTATCTTGCACGCTAGTGGTAGGTGTAATTACTGATGCACTTTCTTCATTTTCTATTAGAATTCCTGAAACATTTTATACAGTAGCTGCTTTAGGCATAGCATTAATATGTTATGGAATTATAAAATACAGAATTCCTCAATTAACTCCTTCTATGGCTGCTGATGAAATAGTCTCTGCAATGTCTAATTTTTCAGTGCTAATAGACCGTAAAAATAAAATTAAAAATATTAACAAAGTAGGATTAGACTTATTAGGTTATGGAAAATCAGAAATTTATGGAAAAGATATGAAAACTATATTTTCTGAGGATTTAAATGTATTTAAAGTATATAAAGCTACAGAAAGCTATATTTCGAATTTTGAAACAATCATGAAGGCTAAAGATGGAAGTTCTATACCTGTTCTTATGTCTATAGCCCCAATTAATTACAGTTCACAAAAATTGGGCATATTATGTGTTGGTAGTGATATAACAAAGCTTAGAAAGAAAGAATCACACAAAAATCTGTTAACTCAGCAAATAATTCAAAGACAAGAAACATTACTGGAATTGTCTCAAAAAGATTTGTCTAAAATGCCTGAAGGCCTGCAGAAGATCACTGAAGCATCTTTTAAAACACTTGGTGTTGATCAGGTGAGTATATGGTTATTTGATCCGGCTAAAACAAAAATCATTTGTCGGGATTGTTACAATGGTAAAACACATGACGATGGATTAATTTTGGAAGCATCTAAATATCCTCGTTATTTTGAAGCTATGAAAAAATTCCATAATATAACTGCTGCCAATGCTCAGGGTTATTATTATACCTCTGAATTAAATGAATCTTATTTCAAGCCCAATGGTATTCGTTCATTGCTAGATGTCCCTATATGGCTGGAAGGGGAATTAGTAGGAGTACTTTGCCATGAAACATTCAAAAATAGACACTGGAAATTTGAAGAGCAGGATTTTGTATCTTCACTTGCAAATCTTATATCTTTAGGACTGGAGGCATCTAAACGTAAAAAAGCAGAGGAAGATCTCAAAGCTTCACTTAAGGAAAAAGAAATTCTCATGAAGGAAATCCACCACCGGGCAAAAAACAATTTAACAATTATATCCAGCCTTTTAAACCTGCAGTCCCGCCATATCAACGATAAAGAAGCTTTAGGCGTTTTTAGAGAAAGCCAAAATAGAGCTAGATCTATGGCATTAATTCATGAAAAGCTTTACAGGTCAGATAACCTAAGGAAAATCGATTTTGGTGAATATATTAGGAGCTTAACTATAGAACTCTTCAATTCTTACAGAGCATCTCAAGGAATTGAATTAGATATGGATATAGCTAATATAGATTTAGATATTAACACGGCAGTTCCTTTAGCTCTAATTGTAAATGAAATTGTAACTAACAGCCTGAAATACGCATTCCCTGATAAAAAAACAGGTAATGTATCAGTACACTTTGCTAAAAATGATGGTGGGCTACAGTTAATTGTACAAGATAATGGTATAGGGTTCCCAGATGATTTAGACTTTAGAAATACGAATTCATTGGGCATGCAACTTGTAACCAGTTTAACAGATCAAATAAAAGGTAATATTAAGCTGGAGAGGAATGAAGGTACCAAGTTTATCATTGATTTTAAAGAGAAGCTTTATAATAATTGAATTTTTATTTTAAATATTTTTTAAATTTTTAAATTGAATTGTAGTTGGAGAAATTTCATTATGAAACGCTGTAAAAATTGCTGGACTGACAATCCAGACACTGCTGAACGCTGTCAAAAATGTGGAAGGTCTTTAGGTGAAACATGGTGGAAGAACAAGAACTTTAGGTTGTATCCTCAAGTTATTATCAGTGGTCTTTTAACTGCTGCTGTTTTGTTTGGTGTTGGTTCTTATTTATTTGGAGTTTCTAATACGTTTGGGTTTGGTTTTTTTCCAATTCCTTTCATTAGTGGTTGTGTTGTTACTGTTCTGGCTTATAGAAAAGAAGCTGATACAAATAATTCTTTGTTAAATTCACTTGCAATGGGCGTTATACTTAGTATTTGTGTTATTGTTGGTACAATTGTAGCCGCGGGTTTAGTTGATGCTAGTTTAGATCCAGTTATTCTTATCATGATCTTTCCAGTTATTATTGCAACATTAATTGGAGGAGGTTTAGGTAATGTAATAAATATTGCAATAGAAAATGGTAGAGGGTCTACAATAACGATTATAGCAATTTTAATCTGTGTAATCGCACTTGGAGGATATGGGGCATATCAACTTAGTTTAAATGGCCATTATGAAAACGGGGCATATGTATTGTCTTATGAATTGGATTTTATGGATATTATTCAGTCTGATGCTGACGCTTATTTAAATGCTTCTTACACTACATCTAAACAGAGAATATCTAATTTAAAAGATGCAGGAATTAGGTATGAACGCATGGTAAACATAACTAATGTTGCCAAGCCTCAAAGCGATGAAATGATTGGTAATTCTTCTTCAAGCGTAAGACAAGAATATGCTAATGCTATGGGTATTTATCTACAGCTTAGACACAATTACTGCGTAGAAATGTATCAAGGAATACAATCAGAAATAAATGGAAATATGAAAGAAGCTAAGAACCATTATCAAAACGCTGAAAAATTAATTCCACAAATACAAAGTCAAAATGATCAAATTAGGGTTATAATTGATAAAGATTCATCATTCCAACAATACATTATGGGAAAAAGAGATCAAGCTAAAAGAAACGTTGAAAGACACAAATCAGAAAACATGACATATGATATTTTATATCTTTAAATCTCTATCTTTAGAAAATAATTAACATAGGATTGAATATTCCTTTTATAAATGTATTATTAAATTAATTGGAATAATTTTATTATGAACGATGTAAATCAATGGAAAGAAAATTTTAACAGTTCTGAGAACTATAAAATGATGAAGGCACTAAAATTTGGTGTTGATTTAAAAAATCATTTTAAGGTACAGTTAAAGTTTAAATCACTGAAATTGGGATCAATTCTTCAGGGTAAGGCTCAAAGAAGGTTTGGTCCATTAAATATTCATTATTAAAACGTATTATCCATGATTTTAAAATATTTAAACACAAAAACAACGGAAAGATGCCGTTTCTGTATTTTTCTATAGAATCTAAAAAGAAAGCTTTCTCGTTAGCTGTTAATTCTTTTCTAAAATAACCCATGGAGTGCATTAAAACATTAATATTAGCAGTATATTGGGGAGGTTCTAAAATACTGTTATAGAAAACAGTTTGATATTTCGAAATTAAATCATCAAATGTTCTTTTATCAAGGTTACCAATCAACCTTCCCATTTTTCTCATATTTTCTTGATTATATGCCATTAAAAGCATTTTATTATTTGAATGAAATTTAACAAGCTCATTAAGGCTTTTAGATTTTTTTACTTTTCGAAAATCAGCTAATATGTATAATTTAGTTAAAAAATTTTCTCTTATTTTAAGATTTCTAAGACGTCCCTCATCTTCAACTGCCAGATGTGGAAACTTTTCTAAAACTGCATTTCCAAAAAATCCAGCTCTACTTTTTGTTCTTGAATTTTCAAAACCTTGATAAACTTTAACTGCTTTTATTCCGCATGAAGGAGATCTATTCTTTAAAATAAAGCCGTCAATGTTCTCTATTTTATCCTGGTATTCATCAATAAATTTTTTCATTTTATCTGTTAAATCAAGTCCAGTTGCGGGTTGATAAAGCCTTACATCACCTTCAAGCTCAATAATTCTTATTGGATCTCTTGGTATTCCAAGACCTATTTCAACTTCGGGACACACCGGGTAAAAATCAACATAGTCTTTAAGTTTTTCAACAAAATCGCTTTTAATTATGAGTCCGTTGTATCTGCAGGCTTCAAAACCTATGCATTTACTTACAATTACTTTGGGTTTTACAAATTTTCTCAAGATATAACCTTCATTAGCTTTACAAAATAAAAAATTGAGGTATTTTTAGATATTTAGGAGGTACACAGTGTAAGTCAGGTAGGAAGCAATAGTTACCCATATTATGTAGGGTACAAGGAGTATTCCTGCGGGTTTGGATATCCTGTAAAATGCAATGATTGTTGCAAGTATTGCTATCCATAAGAACACTATTTCAATTAGCCCTCCAAGTAGCGACTGTAGTCCAAAGAATATAACTGACCATAAAACGTTTAAAACAAGCTGTACTGCGAAAATAATGACTGCTATTTTAACATCTCTTCTCCAAAGGCCTTGACGCCACACAAGGAAAAGTGCTATACCCATCAATATAAAAAGAGCTGTCCATATTGGTGCAAATGCCCAGTTAGGTGGTGTCCATACAGGCTTTGCAAGGGCAGTAAACCATGTTGGTATGGAAGACATGGTGGCGATGGAACCTATAAAACCTGCAATTAAAGGAATTAATATGGATACCACCAGTTTTAAAATTTCTGATTTTTTAAGGCTTTCCATTAATTACGCTCCCTTAAATTTTAATTAAGTATTAATAACTATATTGTTTTTAATAATAAATAGTTTTTACTGTTTTATTAGTGTACATTTTTGAATATGCGTGAAAAAATGAAATTTGAATTTATCTGGATTTTCTTATTAGCAGGAACAGTGGAACAGATGCAAGTTGGGCTACCATGGAAAAGATAACAAGATACAATAGGGAGATATCATATAAAATTCCCATTGTTAAACTGCCTATAAACCAGAACACTCCAAAAATTGTATTAAAAACTCCATAAGCTGTCCCACGCCTTTGAATAGGTGACATTCCTGCAATTGCTGCCCTCATTATAGATTCTTGTGCCCCGAGACCTATACCCCACAAAGCTATTCCTATAAGTGCTGAATAGAAACTTCCTAAAAACACCAGCGGTGCAAAGAAAGCGGAAAGAGCAGCGACAACTATCATAATTGAAAGGCCTATCTTATCAAATAAGCGGCCGAAGGCAAGTGCGGCAAGGGCATCCACACCCATGGCGATGGCATAAAATACTGGAGTTAAACTGTCAGATACGATAAGCGAGTTTTTGAAATGGAAGGCTATAAGTGGAAAATCAACAAAACCTAATGCAATTAAAGCTACAGCAGCCATGTATATCCAGTAAACATGTTTAAATCCTTTAGTTTCAAGTTTTGGAGTTTTAATTTCCAGTTCGTGAGGATTTGGATAGAGAAACCGGGACACGATCAGTACACTCAAAGCTAAAACTGCAGGTATCAGAAGGATTGCAAAGCTGGTCTGGTAACTACCATTTAAAAATAGAACAAGTGCAACTATAAGCGGCCCCATTATGGCCCCTATCTGATCCATTGCTTCATGTAAACCGAATCCCCATCCCTGCCCGACTTCTGAACATGCATGTGAAAGCATTACATCACGGGCAGGTGTACGAAAAGCTTTTCCCATTCTCTCTGCAATTAAAAGAACAGCGGCAATTTCCCAGTTTCCTGCAAGTGCGAGGAGAGGTACAGCGAGCAAATTTATAAAGTATCCTGTGATTGTTATTGCCCAGTATTTACGGGTTTTATCACTCAGATATCCAGAAACAAGACGCAGGGCGTAACGAATAAATTCTCCAAAACCTGCAACAAACCCAACCACAACTGCATTTGCCCCTAGTATCGCAAGATATGGGCCTGTTACACTTCGAGCACCTTCATATGTCATATCTGCAAGAAGGCTTACTACACCCAGTAAAATAATGAATTTTAAAGCATGACTTCTTGAATTGTTTATATATTCATTTGTTTCTAACTTACTATTCATTGGTAGTTTATTTTGCAGTTTATTTTATAAAAATATCAGTAATTTTTTTAGAATGTGCACAATCAAATTAAATTAAAAGTTATTAGTGAGAGCTGCTCTATCAATTAAAATAAACCATAAATTTAATCAAAATAAGTCGTATTTAGGGGTTGCATGTTCAAAGATAAATATTACATTAATTTAATATACATGCTTTAAGAATTAATGATTTAGGATTTATATAACAATTCTACAACTTAATGCAGCAGTATGAATTTTTAATAACAGGTTCTTTACTGTAATAATGTCCAATTGCAAAATATTCGTTAGTAATCATTATATTTTCCATTTTAGAAGCCCTGAATAGTTTCCAGCCAACTGGATTGCCAGATTTGCTATGCCCTTTAACTTGAAAAGCTCTTAAAACTTCGTTACCTGTCTTACTTTGCCCATAACAGTATGGTTCAGCTATGCGGGTGCTGTCTTCGTAGTTGAATTGGATCATTTTTTTGGACTGTATTGCAGAACAGATCACTTTTTTAATATTATTTTCCATATTTTTATTATATCTTGTAAAAATCATATATTTTACGATGATTTTAATTTTTAAGAAATATCAGATTTAATTAAATATGAAAATTTGCAGCATCTATTTAACAAAAAAGCTTTAGTATATTCCTTATTTTTAAAAATAGGAAGTTTAATTCTCATAAACAGACCGGGCCTTATCATAAGCATTTTTAAGTGTGTGCATATCCACGCTGGTGTAAATCTGAGTAGTACTCAGGTTCGCATGCCCTAAAAGTTGTTGAATAGCTCTGATATCAACACCATTCTTTAAAAGGTGGGTTGCAAAAGAATGCCTTAAAATGTGGGGAGTTACTTTTTTCTTAATCCCTGCAGCTTTAGCCTGGTCTTTAATCATCATCTGAATATATCTTGGAGTTAAATGATTTCCCGACCTGTTTACAAAGAGAAATGGGGTGTCATCATCTTTTTTTTCAATATATTCTTCGATTAATAATTTTGTTGTATCATCAAAAAGCACAATCCTGTCTTTTTCTCCTTTTCCACGAATTCTTATTGTCCTTTCTCTTAGATCAACATTATCCGTATGGAGATATACCAGTTCGGAAACCCTAAGGCCTGATGAATAAAGTAAAGCTAAAATAACTTTATTTCTGAGATTTCTAAGTTGGGCATGTTTGGACAAGTTTTCTGCTTTATCAAAGGCGTGTATCAGGTTTTGTACTTCCTCTTCATTTAAATGTTTAGGGAGTGATTTGGTTCGTTTAGGTGTTTTAATTTCATTTAAAATATGGATACCGCCGAACTCAAAGAACTTTTTCACCACAACTGTTACAAGGTATATGTAGTTCTGTGAAACGTTTTTATCACGTTTCAGGTGGGTTATATACTTTTTAAATGCCCTTAAAACTCTTCGCTCATCAGTGAGGTTTTTTTCAAGCTGTAAAAAATTATAAAAATTAATAACTATTGATTTATATGTTTTAATGGTATTTCTCGAATAATTCCTTATCTCCAGTTCAATGAGATAATCTTCTATCATTTCGGGAAAATCATATTCTTCTAAAATAGAATTTTTCATGTCATAGCTGTGTGCTTCAGAAACAACTTCTCCCCCGTTTCTTCTCATGTGATTAGAATATTGATTCATGGTATCAGCTATAGCATGTTTGTTTTTAATTGAAATTAAATAATAGCGTATTCTGGTTTAGGGGTTATACTACATAAGTTTTACTACATATAACTTCTGTCCACACTTTCATTGGGTCTGTATCCTTTTCCATTTCCCATGCTCTGAGAACTGGACAGATCTTTTTGAAGGGCATTTTCAAAGGAGTTATACCTTTTGATTATTTGATCTTCGATTGAAATCGCGTTATTTACGGCAAAGTTCATATGTTTTTCAATTATAAGATCTGCACCCTCCATTACAGCCATATCTCCTGCCATTTTAACAACACCACCGAGATCTCTTAATCTGAGGGTTAGAGAATCTTTTTGCTCATCAATAACATTTGCCCTTTTCCTTGCTTCATCAATTAAGATGTTAACAGCCCCTCTTGATGCATGAGGTATTTTACTGTCCATTTCAATTTCTTGAGCTACAAATTGTGCAAGTTTTGCAACATTTTCTTCAGTATCTGGCATCGTTGTTTTCATGAGGATTTCATAACCCTCTCCCTGTATTCTGGAACGTAAAGGCGGTAGAATGTACTGTATATCTCGTATATTACATGCTCCAACAAAAATAAAGTCACATGGAACATTTTCAACTTTAACTGAACTTCCAGCACTTTGGGGATTCCTTCCTATGATTGGGAATACTTTGTCCTGCATAGCGCTTAATATATAACGCTGTAATCTTGCAATATGAACTATTTCATCTATAAAAAGAACACCTTCATGTGCTTCATGGATTGCACCAGGTACTACTCTTTCATAGGGTTGTGTTCCTAAATCTGGATGTCCTCCATAAGGGTCGTGTCTGACATCTCCTAAAAGTTCGGTTTCACTTGCTCCAGTTGCCTGGATGAATAATTTTCTTTTAAGTGGAACTATGACATTTTTTGGTTTTTCATCCACAAGTTCGCGCCTTTTTTCGAGGGCGTGCTGGTCAAGTATCTTAATTTGGTCCCCATCGATTCTTTCATAGATTACAACTTCCTCTTTTCCATTTTTAACTCGGGTTGTTGTAACTCTATCTTGGGGTATGCTTATAGGGCCGCTGTTCATCTCAAACATTCCGAGGAGATCACCCAGGTGTTTTCGTCGGGCATTGATATGTGAAAATTTGTCTCCCCCACATTCGGGGCATATACTTTGATATGCACTGTTAAAACTGCCACAATGAACACATCTAAATCCTAATCTTTCTGCAACTGCATCTGGAACTTCAGCAGGATCTACTATATCTCCTTCTGCTTTTTGTAGATCTATTCTTTCATTTTCCCGTTCTTTACGTGTTTTGAGTTCAACAAAAGGCCTTTCAGGTCTTTCGGGGTTGTGTACAACGGTTATTTCTTCATTAGGTTTGGTTAAATGAAAAGAAATTGCCTGGGCTAGTAATGATTTTCCAATTCCTGGAGGTCCAACAAGCAGCAGGTTTCTCCGCTGTTTTGCAGCTATTTTTACAAATTTTATAATATCGTCATGCCCAATAACTCTATTTAAGGGGTCTTTTGGTATTAAAATGTCTTTTGTAGTTTCTATATCTTCTAAAAACTCTTTTTTCATGTTAACATACATAATAAATACCCCTGGAATGTTGATTTGGGGATGTTAATTAAATAACTATCCCAACCAGTGTTTAAATTTATGAATTAATTAAATAAAAGGGTCTCCACCCGAAAGTGGAGATTAAAAAAATTATCTTGTTATAATTTTAATTGGACTTGGTTTTTTAACTACATCGCTCATTCTGACCGCTACGATATGTTTAAGTCCTTTTTCTTTGGCGATGTCTATTAATCTTTGACTTATAACACCGTCGAATACTACTGCATAAGTGTTATTTTCGATGTTTTTAAGTTCATCATAGAGATTTTCAACTTTAACTTCTTTTAAGATGTTTAAAGCATCATCGAAGATCTCTGCATTACCTGAGCCCTCTAAGTCTTTTAAAACATTTCGAAGAACAGTAATTTTATCTTCAGCTTTCTCTTTTTCTGTTTCTTCTATTTTTTCAACTTTAACTCCAAGATCATGATACATCTGTTCAACAGGTACTTTGTCCCTTAGAGCTACCATTACTTCTTCTTTTTCCAGGTCTTCAACTTCTTTTCCTCTTGGAGCTCTGGTGACGTAATCTACTTCACCGACCTGTAATAATTCTTTTAGTATAAGTTCTCCGCCTCTGTCTCCATCGACAAATGCAGTTACAGTTTTATTTTTAGTTAATTCTGCAACAGTTTTAGGTACACTTACGCCTTCTACTGCTATTGCATTTTTTACTCCATATTTGAGGAGATTTAAGACATCTGCTCTTCCTTCAACTACAAGGATAGCGTCTGAAGTGGAAACATTAGGACCTGCAGGAAGCCTTTCATCACCAAATTCAGTTATTTCATGAATTCTCATGGCTTCTTTTACTTCTTCTATCATTTTAAGGCTTTCAGGGGTCACTTCTTCCATCATGCCTTTGTATAATTCTTTTGCTCTGTCAACAACTTTCCTTCTTTTAACAGCCCTTACATCTTCAACTTTAGAAACCTGTATGTAAGCTTCGCAAGGTCCTACCCGATTAATGGTTTCGAGTGATGCTGCGAGGATTGCAGTTTCAACTCTATCAAGGCTTGATGGGATTACAATTTCTCCTTTGGAGCGTCCTCCCCTTGAGTTGATGTTGACTTTAATTCTCCCTATACGTCCTGTTTTTTGTAATTCTCTTAAATCAAGATCATTGCTTAAAAGCCCTTCTGTCTGTCCAAAGATCGCACCGACGACATCTGGCTTTTCTACAATTCCGTTAGCGTTAATTTGAGCGTGAATGAGGTATTTAGTTGTACTTATTTCTTCTCCTTTTCCCATAATGGGCCTCCTTTATTATTATAATTATAGATACATTTGAATTGATTAAGATCATTAGGGTGGGCTTTCCATCTTTTGGCGGAAATCCCCTTGATAATAATTATAGGTAATTACCATAAGGATTTATTTCTAATTCTAATTGTTTCATATGTTTTGGAAGACTTTCTATATCTTTAATATATCTTCGCGTGATTTTTATAATATTTTTTCTAATATTAAGATCAGGATGAGAGCCAAGGCTCTGTATATCTTCTGACAGTTTTTTTGCAAGTATATCTCCCTTTTTATCAAAATCTGTCAGTATAATGACTTTTGAAGATGTCTTGGTGGCTATTTCTGCAACTTCAAAGAGTTTAAGACCAGAACCTGAAACTTTGATGATATTACCATTAATACCTAACTCTCTTAAAGCCTCTTCGTCTTTCTTACCCTCGATAAGAATTGGCATTCCTTGTTCTACGCAGGATGATAGCTCTTCAACAATGCGAGATAATCTTCTAAAACTCATGGTAAGCCCTTTTATGAAATGTCTAAATAGTATCTATGAGATTATATAGTCTATCTTATATAAATAATTGAACATTCAAAACAAGTATTAATTATAAATTTTTAAATCATTTAATACATTTTATTATTAAGTTTAACTTCTAATTTGTATCAAATGGGGGTTAGTAGACTATTTAAATCAGAATTTTGTAAATAATATAGTTTTTCGTTTAAAACTTTGATATATAATGTAAAGTTTTAAATGATATTGTAGAAATATGAGTTAATAACTACCAAAATTGGAGGATATTAAATTGGCAAAAGGCCTAATAAGGATTGTTTTAGATATACTAAAACCTCATGAACCAAATATACCCTATTTTGCAAAATATTTAAGTGAAATAGAAGGAGTAGATGGTGTAAACGTTACTTTAATGGAAATAGATAAAGAAACAGAGAATGTTAAAGTAACAATGCAGGGAAATGATTTAAATTTTGAACAAATAAGTGAAGCAATTAAGCAGTACGGTGGTTCAATTCACAGTGTTGACGAGGTTGTTGCAGGTAAAAAACTTGTTGAAGAAGTTACAACACCTCAGGACTGATTTTATATGAAAAATAAGAAGAAGCTTTCACCTGAAAGCATCTTAGAATTATTTTCACCAAAATTTTCTGATTCTAAATTAGCACGCTTGGATCTTAATACATCCCAGGTTTCAGATGCTTTAAACAAAGTAACTGGTAGTCAGGGAGTGCTTTCCGGAATTAAGCCATTATTTGATAAGACCATCATTGGAAGAGCAGTAACTGCAAGTACAATGGCTGACGACTGGGGTACAAGTATTAAAGCTATTGAAACGGCTAAAGAAGGAGAAGTTCTTGTCATTCAGGTTGAAGGTGATGATAATGCCGTATGGGGTGAACTAGCCTCAAAAACAGCACAAGAAAGAGGGATAATAAGTACGGTAATCGATGGGGCTGTAAGGGATGTTGGAGCAGTTAAAAAATTAAAATATCCAGTATTCTCAAAGACTATTGTTCCTAATGCCGGAACCTCAAAAGCAGAAGGTAAAGTTAATATTCCAGTAACATGTGGAGATGTAACTGTTAATCCTAATGATTTAATTATAGGGGATGAATGTGGAGTAGTAGTTGTGCCCGATGAGCATTTAAATGATGTTATAGAGGAAACATTACGCATTAAAAGAAATGAGGCTCAAATCATCTCAAAAATTGAAAAAGGATATTCTTTTTCAGATATACTTGGATTAAATTAAATATTTAATCCTACATTTTGTTTTTATTTTATAAACATAATACTAATTAATTTCCTGCTTGAAAAACCTTTATATAAGGTTATATTCACATAATTTATGAAGATGTTTTAGGGTACTAATTTATAAGTATAATACTAGTTTTACAGGGATTTAATATGCAGAACACCACAGAATTTATAAAGGATCATAAACTGGAAATTACTCTATCGTTTGCAGCGGGTTTGTTCATTATATTTTTAGCATCTTTCTTTATAGGCTTAAATGAAATTTTAAGTGTTTTAGATCACACTGATTTAACAATAATGTTGTTTACACTGGTTTTAGAACTTGTTATGATTCTTATGTGGGCTGTAAGGTGGAAATTTATTTTAGATATTCTCCATAAGGCACCTAGATTTAAACAGATAGTTTTGATGCTGTTTTCCAGCATTTTTGGGAATAATGTTACTCCTGGTGCAGCTGGTGGGGAACCGTTACGTGCATATCTTCTTGATAAGTTTGAAGGTATCCCTTTTGAAACGGGACTTGCATCTACCACTGCAGATAGGGTTTTTGAATTTTTCCCATTTGTGCTGGTCTCTATGCTCACTATATATCTGATATTCACATTGGATGCCGGATTCTGGCTTAGTTTAATCATCATCATCATGATTATAATGGTTATAGTTATCTTTGGACTTATGATATATGTCGGCTATAAAAAGGAGGTTGCTACAAGATTAGCTATTTCTATTGCGAAGCGTGTATATCCCCTTGCAAAAAGGTTAACCTCCAAAGAAACACCTTTTAGCAATGTCCACGATAAACTGATAGGATATATCGAAAGCTTCACTACTGGCTTTCAAGGAGTACTTAAAGATCGTAAGATGTTTGTTGTAGGTATTTTAATCTCTTTTTTAATGTGGGGAATAGATAGTTTACGTTTTTATTTAACATTCGTGGCTGTAGGTTACCATCCTCCAATTTTACCGGTGGTAATTATTTATACCGTTGCATTTGTAGTTTCTATAATCCCGAATATACCTGGATCTCTTGGTATTCGTGAGGCTGTGATGATTGCTCTTTTCCTGCCGGTAGGTGTCTCTCCAGATATAGTCCTTGCAGTATCTTTGTTAGATCGTGTGGTAAGTTATGTTATTCCAACATCTATTGGAGCCCTTACAACGTTTTACTACGGCAAAATCTATAAAGAAAAAAAGGCAAGTTCAAAAGCTCAAGCTTGATGTGTCATTAATTAATTTAGGATTAAAAGCATAATTTTTTTATAGTTATTATTCTTTAAAGTCCATTATTTTTAGTTTAATTGTGTTTTCATGGATTTTAGGAGTCCCAAATGCTACGTGTTTAAGTGTTTCATATTTCAGGTTAAAATGGGATTATTGATTTATGTTACTAAATGTAAGTTTAGTTATAGGATTAATGGTTAGCTTATAAACCCAAAAGGCTTATACTAAAGATTAACATTTATTATTTAAAAATATCGAAACCTTTATATATGACTTCTACTCACTATAATAATATATAAAATTATCGGTTGATGATAAACTGAAAAAATTGGGAATTATCTCGCATATCTCTAATAAGGGCAAAATTATACTAAGATCCGATAAAACACCAGGTTTCGGATTACCTGTTTTTACTGAAGATAAGAAAAGAATTGGAACTGTTCACGATTTCTTTGGACCTACAAAAAAGCCATACATATCAGTCAAAGTTTACGCAAAAAATATTAAAAATCTTGAAAAGCGAGTTGGAGAGAGCTTGTATATATCATCAAAACCTATAAATAAATGGGGGCGAAAAAAACGAAAGAAAAGATGAAATACGACGTTTCAGAAATTGAAAAGGTCGAAACAAGATGCCCAGAATGTGATTCTGACAAACTCATTAACGATCACGAACGCGGGGAAATAGTATGCGGTGCGTGTGGTCTGGTTATCGATGATAATTTAGTTGATATGGGACCAGAATGGAGAGCATTCGACCATGAGCAAAGGGATAAAAGGACAAGAGTAGGTGCTCCAATAACTTACACAATCCACGATAAAGGTTTAAGTACCATGATCGATTGGAGAAATAAGGACATCTACGGTAGAGATATCCCTGCAAGAAATCGTGCTCAATGGTACCGTTTAAGGAAATGGCAGAGAAAAATAAGGATCTCTGGTGCTACCGAAAGGAACCTTGCATTTGCTTTAAGCGAACTTGATAGGGACTCTTCAAGACTTGGTTTACCTAGAAGTGTAAGAGAAGCAGCTTCGGTTGTTTACAGAAGTGCTGTAGAAAATAAACTCATAAGAGGGCGAAGTATAGAAGGTGTCGTTGCAGCATCATTATATGCCGCATGCAGACGATGTAACGTTCCAAGGACTCTTGATGAAATTGCAGAAGTTTCTAGAGTAAGCAAAAAAGAAGTTGGAAGAACTTACAGGTTCTTAACACGTGAACTTAACATAAAATTACCACCAACATCTCCAGTTGATTACGTACCAAGATTTGCAAGTGAGTTAAGCTTATCTGGTGAAGTACAATCCAAAGCTATTGAAATAATTGAAAAAGCTATGGAAAAAGGCCTTACATCAGGTAGAGGGCCAACAGGAGTTGCAGCAGCAGCTTTATACATTGCATCTGTACTTCTTGGTGAAAGAAAAACTCAAAGAGATGTTGCAGATATTGCGGGTGTAACTGAAGTAACCATCCGTAACAGATACAAAGAGCTTACCGAACAGCTCGATATGGGTGTAACTTTATAGTTACACTACTTACTTCAATTAAAGTTCTATTTTTAAATATTTGATTAAAAGGTAGTATATGCAGCAAACTATTATATTATTTTATTTTTATTAAAAAAAAGTTTTTATTAACTAAATTATCAGTAACTAATTAAAATTTAAAAAATAAGAGGAATTTTAAAATCCTAGATTTCCTCTAAACATGTATAATATATAAACTATTACAATTACTGCAAAGATTAGATAAAATGTTCTTCGAGTTTTAGCGACTTTTTTAGTTCTTTCTAAGTATTTATTTTCACATTTAGGTGAGCAAAATCTTTCTTCTGCTGGAATTGATATTCCGCATACTGGACAGTGTTTGTGTGGTTTTGTCATATTATCAACCTCAAATTATTTTATTTTTTCTGGCTAAGGAGACATCTGTTCCTTCAACTCAAATATTTAATTATCTTTAATTATAAACATTTTAAAATTGAACTTTCAATCAAAAGTTTAAAAATTATGTATCCTTTATCTAACCATCTTAACTCATATAAAAAAAATGATGTTTGGAATACTTTATGATACATATGTCATTCATATTTATAAAGACTACCATGATTATGAAAAATTAAATAATGGACGGAATTTTTAATCATGAATGATTGCAGTCCCTATTTCGTTGGAAACTGCTTTTCGGATATTTTCAGCATTCTTTCCGTTAATAATTCTGGTCTTTATCTTTGATCGTTTGATTATGTCTATTGCAGTGCTGTCAAAGAATTCGTAGGTACCAGCTTTAGTTTCTTTACTGCTTAAAATGGACATCATTTCTGTAGGGGTGATTTTTTCAAACATTTTGGCATCATCGTGTTTATTTGGATCTTTATCGAATAATCCATCCACTGATGTTGCATTTATTAAAAGATCAGCATTTACAAATTCTGCAAGGATACTGCTAACAGCATCTGTACTGTGGGCTGGTTCAGTTCCACCCATAACCACGATTTTACCAGATACTGAAAATTCCATAGCTTCATGGAAATTTCTGGCCACTTTAGGATATGCATCTTCACCAAGTGCAAGTATTAGAAGTTTGGCATTTAATCTTGTAACATCAATTCCTATATCGTCACATGCTGCTTCAGAAACTCCCAGATCCCTTGCAATTCCAATGTATTCACGAGCGGGCTTTCCACCACCAACTACAATAAATAACCTGTGCTCATTATTCATACTTCTTAAAACATTAGCATAATCTTTAAATTTTTCATGGTTATTCTCTTTAATTATTATAGATCCGCCTACTGCAACCACAATTTTCATATTATAATCACCATATTAATTGTAATGAAACTTAAATAAATATAATTCTAAATTATGAAATAGAATTAGTAAGGTTTTAATATATATTATTGAAGATATAGTATAAAATAAATAGCTTATTATTTTAAATTATGTTGGTATAATGAATTAATTTACTAGTAAGGTTTTAATTATATAATTGGAGATATAATATACTAAATAGATTATGTTCTAATATTCTAAATTATGTTGATATAATGAATTAATTTACTATTACTATTATTAAGGAGTGATTTTTTTGGCTGAAGTATCATCGAAAGAGTTATACGAGTTTAAAAGAACCATTGAAGAACTCGCAGATAAAAAAGGAAGGGGAACAGAACTTGTATCTGTTTATATCCCTCCTGATAAACAGGTTAGTGATGTAGTAAAGCACATGAGAGAAGAATTAAGTCAAAGTGCTAACATTAAGAGTAAACAAACCAAAAAGAATGTACAGTCTGCAATTGAGGTAATCGTGCAAAAATTGAAGTTATTCCCAAAACCTCCTGAACATGGGCTCCTTCTTTTTGTTGGAATGATCCCTAAAGGCGGTCCGGGTACTGAAAAAATGGAAACTTACGTTTTTGAGCCGCCAGAAGTTATACAGACTTACACATATCACTGTAATTCCGAATTTTATTTGAAACCGCTTCAGGATATGTTGGATGTAAAGGAAACATATGGACTTGCGGTACTGGACAGAAAAGAAGCTACAATTGCTGTCTTACGTGGTAAACGAATTGATATTGTTAAAACATTGACTAGTGGTGTTCCAGGTAAGCACAAAGCGGGTGGGCAATCTCAGCGAAGGTTTGACCGTTTAATTGACCTTGCAGCTCATGAGTTCTTAAAAAGGATAGGACATCATATTAACGATGCTTTTTTACCAATCCCTGACTTAAGGGGAGTAGTGTTAGGTGGACCGGGGCATACCAAGGAAGAGTTCCTTGAAGGAGATTATATGCACTATGAAATTAAAAATAAGGTCATAACCACTGTGGATACATCTTATACTGGTGAATTTGGTATAAGGGAAGTCATTGACAAGTCTATGGATGTTTTAAATGAAATGGATATAATGCGTGAGAAAAGGCTTGTACAGAGGTTTTTAAAGGAACTCATAAACGAAGATGGACTTGCATCTTATGGAGAAAAAGATGTTAGGCGAAATCTTGAATTGGGTGCAGTTGAAGTCCTTCTTCTATCTGAAGATGTTAGTTACAAGCGTGAAACATGTGAATGTCCGGCATGTGCGTATACTGAAGGAAAAACCATTAAAAAATCTGAAGAAATAGGAAATGAGCAGTGCCCACAATGTGGAGAAATAATGAAGGTTGTTGGATCAAGGGACATTATCGACGAGTTTGTTGATATGGCTGAAGAAGTTGGATCTGATATCGAGATTATTTCAACTGAAACAGAAGAGGGAATGCAGTTGTTACGTGCATTTGGTGGTATTGCTGGAATACTCAGGTACAGAACATAATTCTTCTTTTTTTCAGATAAAAGCCCTTAAAATCTCCAATTTTTAAGCTGTGGAACTTAAAACTAACCGTTTCTTTTTACTTTTCATTTAATTTGAAAAGTAGTTCAATAAATCTATAATTGTCTATTTTTTTAAAAATAATTTAGAAAAAGAATTAAAAATTAAAGATTAGATTTTATCCTAACCTACTTACACGAATCAAAGATTTTACAGGAACGCCTTCTATTTCGTCTATTCCTTTTTTATCAATTAAGACAACTGCACAAAGCGGATTTGCCCCAAGGTCGTTTAATATATTTATTGCTTCATTTACAGTCCTTCCGCTTGTTATAACGTCGTCTACAATTACAACTTTTTTACCTTCAACTGATGCAAAGTTGCTGCTTATTGCTCCTCTTGCATCTTCCTCTTTTCTGTGTTTTATGGGGTGGAATACAGTTATATCTGCGTCTATTAGTTCTGCCATCATGGTTGCGAATGGTACTCCACTTACAGTTATACCTACTACTACTTCAACATCACCGTATTCTAAAGCTAAATCGGCCATGGCTGCAGATACATGCATCATTCGAGTAGAGCTACTACCTAAATTCTTCCAGTTTATTGCGAAATCAACTGGAGCTTTTTGGGCCCCTTCTTCCATCTTTTTACCAGTTACCTGTAAAATAAGCCATCTAGCGGTGTCTTTAGAGACATTAAGTTCATCTGCTATTTCTCCGGTGGTAAAGCCTCTGTTTCTTAGTTCATAAGCCCTTTTTATAAGCTCTTCATTCATAAAAACACGTCCAATTTAATTAAGGATTATTTTTTATAACATACGTACCTAATTTTTAAGGTATTGCAATATAAGTTTTTATCTGTTGGTAAACAGACATTATACAATGATTTGATTTTTAAGAAATAAAAATATATGGGAATAAATTTTGTGAATTTTTATAATCTCTAATTTATCATAATTTTAAATTGTAATTGTCTAAAAATAAAAAGTTCAAATGTCGAAAAGATAAAATATCAATCGACATTTAAATGGTTAATAGCCATTTATTTCAACAGGAAGATTATCTTTTGCAGATTTCATGGCTGCAGTTACAACTTTAAGTGCATATATCCCGTCTTTACCGGTGATCTTTGGATCTTCACCGTTATCCACTGCATTTAAAAATGAACTTAATTCTTCCCTTAAAGGTTCTTTGTATTCTATATCTACATTTTGAGTGGATTTTCCGTATACATGGACTGTTTGATCTATATAGTCTATGGAAATTATCCCGTCTACGCCAGTTACTTCTAATTTCCTTTTTTTGTAGGGTGTAAGCCAGTTTACCTCAAGCATACCAATAATACCATTTTTAAAACTGCTCATTATTTCTGCATGGTCTTCATATTCACATTTTTCAAGTTTACTTCCCATATTAGCATATATTCGAGATATGGGGCTGTCAAAAAGGTGGTACATTATGTCCACGTCGTGTATTGCGAGGTCTATTATAACTCCAACATCTTTAATTCGTGGAGGGAAAGGACCTACTCTTTTTGCAGATGCAGATACAACTTCACCAATAACATCGTCTTTTATAAGTTCTTTAGCCTTTCCTACTGCTGGGTTGAATCGTTCAACGTGACCGGTTGCAAGCTTAACTCCTTCATCTTTTGCAGCTTGTACCATTGCTTCTGCTTCTCTTAAGGTAAATGCTATTGGTTTTTCTACCAGTACATGTTTACCATGCTCTATTGCATCCATAACAACATTGAAATGATGAGTAGTAGGAACACATACACTAACCGCATCTATTTCGGGCATTTTAAGAATATCCATATAATCTACAAATCCCTTTGTATCATATTGGTTAGCAACCTCCGCTGATTTTTCTCTCATAAGATCAGATATGGCCAAGAGATTGGCATTTTCAAGTTCAGAATATACTCTGGCGTGGTGAATTCCCATAGCTCCTACACCAATTACGCCCACATTTACCTTATTCACACATAATCCTCCATTATTTTAGCAACATCTTTACCTAATTTTTCTGCATCGTTTATTGATCCGCTTAATTTAGCTTCAGACAGTACATTGCCTTCTTTTGTTAATAAAATACTGTAAACATCTAATTTATTGCCGTTTGCCTTTGCAGATACTCCCAGCGGCCATTGACAGCCTACTCCAAGTTCTGCAAGCACAGCTTTTTCAGCTGTTACTTCTTGTACTGAATTAAAATGATTTAATTTTTCTAAAGTTTCTCTAACACTGCTGTCCTGCCTTGCAACTACAGCTAATGCCCCCTGCCCTGCTGCAGGAGTGAAATAGTCTACTGGAAATACTTCCTGGATATGATGGGCTAGACCAAGTCTATTAAGGCCAGCTTCTGCCATTATTGTAGCATCATATTCTCCACTCATCACTTTTTTAACTCGTGTATCGATATTTCCACGTATTGGTTTTATATTCAAGTTTTTGCCATGATAATTGCAGAAAGCTTCCCTTCTCAGGCTGCTTGTCCCAATAGATGCTCCTTCCGGAAGTTCATCCCAGTTATATGAAGATATCAGTACTTCATTTGGGGACTCTCTTTCAGGAACTGCTACTATCTCAAGGTCGCCTGCAAGTTCTGTGGGAAGGTCTTTTAAACTGTGTACTGCAAAATCNNGCTTTGTCCAGTTCTTTAGTGAATATACCTTTTACATCAATGGAATAAAGTTGAGAATCAGTGATTTTATCTCCGGTAGTTTTAATTATTTCCATATCTATTTCTTCGTTTATTATTTTAGATAATTGACTGATTATACTTTTCGTTTGAGTCACTGCCAAATTGCTTCCCCGAGTGCCAACTTTCAAAGAATCCTCTCCAAATTAGTTAATAAACTAAAAAACTCCTCAAAAATCGATAGATTTTCGAAGGCTGTCGAAAAATCACAGATTTTTCGGGCTGCAAAATTANNCTCCAAAATCTTTGATTTTGGGGGTTCGAAAACATTACATGTTTTCTCAACCTCAAAAATCGTAGATTTTTCGGGCTGCAAAATTAAAAATTTTGCAAGCTGTCAAACATTCATGTTTGATGCATCGAAAAAATTCATTTTTTTTTGAATGTTTTAAAATAATATTATAGTTTTTCCTCTAAACTCCATATTGAATGTTCATCAATGACCTTTAAAAAGATTTTTGTGAATAATTTCACATTTAGATCATAACTTTATAAGAATTGTCATAACATCATAACTTTATAAGAATTGATTTATTGGTCTTTAGGTATATAATTTAAGATTTATCCCAGATTTTTATGTAGTTTCAAAATTCTCTTATTTAAATTATCTTCTGGCAAGATCTGAAAAATTGGATCTGTATATTAAAAGAATCATTTTAGAATCCATTTTGGCGGCTTCATCAATAGCATTATTGAAGTCAGTATACTTATATTTTCGTTTTATCATGTTTGTGATGTTTTTGCCGAGTTCATCAACCAGTATAAGCTGAATTTTAGGATCCATGTCATTAAAAAACCTTGCAGTGGCCTTTTCATCTATCTCTTCACAGGTCACTCCATATTTGCCTCCAAAGATGACTACTGGACTTTCTAGATTTTGGATCATTTTAACTGATTTTTTAATGGCAGTAACATTGATTCCGGGATTAATTTCTTCTATAATTTTACTTCCTTTGTAACTTCTTATGGACGTTCTCCCGTCGATCCCTCTAAAGTTTTTTAATCCTCTTCTAATTTGATTAATAGGAATTTTTAAAATCAAAGCAGCACATACAGCTCCGAGAACGTTGTTTAGGTGGTGCTCTGCAGGTGCAAAAGTTGAAACATCAAAAGAAGTACTTATAATAGTTCCATCTATAGTTTTAAGGTCATTAATGTCCGCGTTAAAAGATGTTTTATCAAGCTCAAATTTTATGTTAGATGCACAGACATTTGAATCATTATTAAGACTAAATGTAACTGTATTTTCGTTAAAATTGAGATAAAATTGATTGTATGAATCAAGATCGCATGCAACTACCTTATTTTTAAATATTTGGGCTTTGGCCTGACTTGCAGTTTTTCCCTTGGATGCTATGGGATAATTTTCAGCTATATTGGTAAGTATACCCACATCTGCAAGTCCGGTTCCCCCAAGAGAGGTTTCAAATATACAAATTCCAATGTTTTTATAATCTTTGGCTAACTGCCACGCTTCAATGATGCTTGCAGGAGTTATACTTATATTTTTTTTTAAGAGGATACTTTTACCGTTTTCTACAACTTCAACACCTAAACTGCTTAAAATTAGTGGATTTAAATCTTTAAATATTTCCTTAAGCATTTTTACAGTGCTGGTTTTTCCTTTTACCCCTGTAACTTCAATTACAGGAACATTAATCTGGTCTTTCATCAGGAATTTAACTGCTTCGTGGTGGGTCATATCGACTTTGGAGTCAATGTTACAGTGTACAGGGGCAATGATTAAAAAATCATCATTATTTGCTTTATCAAGAAACGATTTTTCAACGAAGTTTATCCCTTTTTCCTCTAAATGGATTTTTTCATTTAGGGAAAGTGTGCTGTAAATGTCTAATGCAAAAACTTTAAAATCATCTAATTTTGAAAACTCTGAAGCTATTAATTTGCCTCCATGGGTCATGTCAACGATTAATGCATTCATTGGTTATATGCTCCTGTGAACTTGCTAAAAATAAAAAAGAATTAAGTTATTCTAGACCTATTCCGCCTTTTATGAGCTTTTCTCTTACTTTTTTATAGAACTCTTTGGTTAACCTTACAAAATAAGCATGCTGGTCTGATTTTTTAAAGATAACCTCTTCCATGTAGTTGATTTCTTCTTCAACCTGCCCATCTATAACCGCTATGGCCTTTTTACCTTCTCTAAG
>DADN01000273.1:1306-4166 GCA_002509665.1 Methanobacterium sp. UBA8 | reverse complement strand
CCATCAGCCCTTAACTCTTCAACAATTTCATCATCAACCCTTATTTCAAGGTGAAGCATTTTTGCAGGTCTTCTGGTCATTAAAACAACTTCATTTAATGCTGGTGCCAGATCCTTGTTGTGCCATACTTCAAGGCGGGTACGTTCTTCAATAAAGTAATTGCNNTGCCATTTAAAACTTCTTTAATGGCGTGGAATGACTCTTCAGGACCTATTTCTGTTAGAAAACCAACTGTTCCCATGTTTATGCCAAATATTGGGATATTTTTTCCATCTATGAAACTTTGGGTTCTTAAAATTGTCCCATCGCCCCCAATGGCAATGATAATATCTACATCCATGTCATGGATTTCCCTGGCAGAATCATGGTATTTATTAAGCTTTTTTACAAGGGCAGTATCTAAAAAAACTTCTACTCCTCTATTAATTAAAAAATCAGTTAATTCATCAGTAAGTTCAATGGCTTTATGAATATCAAGGCGTGCCGCAATTCCTATGCGCATCATAAAACCTCCGTAATGTTTTTTATATCTTTATGAATGTTTGGATTACATGCTGCAATTAGAGATGTCCGTTCTGTTACTTCTAATTTATTATCCAAGCTTTTCCCATGTTCATCGGTCACTGTTCCTCCAGCCTCTTCAACTATGAGTTTAGCTGCAGCTATATCTACTACTCTTAAATTTCCTCTGATATCTAAAAAAGCATCATAAGTGCCGTCAGCAACATAACACAGCTCAGTGGCAACAGAACCAAGCAGCCTAATCCTCCTTACAGTTTTACATATCTCATTCATCTTGTTCATTGCCCCTCGGACATAGGCTCCTATTAAAGAATCGGTAACATCTTCCTTTGATGATGGAACTGCAGCTGAACCATTTAAACTAGCTCCTTCTCCTTTAATTGCTTCATAGATGTCTCCAGTTGCAAGATTTTTAACAAAACCAATTTCAATATCCCGCAACGTAAGTGAGTCCAATGATTTAATGGATGAATCTGCAATTGCAATTGATATTCCATAAAATGGAATATTTTTAAGGGCATTTATAGTCCCGTCAAGAGGATCAACTACAAAAACAACTTCAGATGGTCCTTCTCCAATTTTAAATTCACCTATTTCTTCGCTTATAAGAGTCACAGATTTTCCAGTATTTTCTAAAANNTTTCTATAACCTTTTCTTCTGCAACGACATCGATCATTTTGGTGGGGGTACCATCGGCACCCATTTTCACTGTTTGGCCTGATTTCTCTCTACCTACAAGTGGAGAAACGGCTTCATCTACTTCGGTTATTATTCGATATGAAACTGCCCTCCAAAATTCAATATCTTCCTTTTTCATGATTCTACCCCAAATAAACAATTGAAGCCGNNCAATTACTGAGCCTTCATTTTCCACCACATGGCTTTTTTCCTCAACGATTATTTCATTTATCTTCATTTTTCTTATTTCCATCATCTGCTCTGCCATAAAGACTGCATATTTTTTCACTTCTTCTGGATCTTCGTTTACAGCTGAGTGTTCAACAACACAGCCAAAATCATCCGATGTTGCAACTGCTATTACTGCAGTAATCACATCTCCTTTTTTGTTTGATGTTGCATGGGCTAAAACACAGTTTATCATGTCTCCTGCTGTGAGTTTGGGGAGTTCTACAAATTGAGAACCTGCAGGGAGAATACTGGATACTTTTATTAAATTTACATCTCCTATTCCTGCATCTAACAGGGCATTATCAAATGCATTGAGTTTACTTGGGCCTTCTGCTTTTCCTGATGTTATTGCTACTTTCATTGTTATCACTTAATAGATTTAAATATTGAAAAAGATATAGTTAACTTTAATAGATAATAAAACATTTATTGTGCAAAAATTATACGTTAATTAGATGCAATGTCAAATAATTTAACTTGAGCATTTAAAAATCTGTTTTATTGACTCAGATTATTATTTGCACAAATTCAAATCACAATTTAGATATTTATCTATCATGATCCATGTGATTTGAAAGCCTTTCGAAATCATGGATTTTTGAAATTTTTTGATAATCGTTTTGGTTATCTATAAAACTTTTATATACATACACAAATAAAATATCTTTTAGATTTAGTTAAAGAGCTAAATTTGGTTAGACATATTAATTTCATGTTTAAATATTTTTATAGTGAAGAATGTATTTTTATATTGGGTGATAGATTTTAATAATATTATCTAATTATGGAAAATTATAATTCCAAGTGTTTGGATAAGGGCATTTGGTATCGCTATAAATTTCATAAGTTCTTTAATCTTAATTTAATTTGGAGGTAAATAACATGTCAAAGAAGGTTGTAGAAGTAAAAACCTTAAAAGTAGGTAAATATGTCATATTAGATGGTGAAGCATCAAAAATCAAAAGTATCCAGACATCATCCCCTGGAAAACACGGGGCTGCAAAAGCAAGAGTAGAAGCTGTCGGTATATTTGACAACCAGAAAAGAAGCCTTGTAAAACCTGTAGATGCTAAATGTGATGTACCTATGATCGATAAAAGGGTAGCTCAGGTTCTTGCTTTAATGGGAAAAGAAGTTCAACTTATGGACATTGAAAGCTACGAAACTTTTGAATTACCTATTCCTGATGAACTTAAAAACGATATAGTTGAAGGTGTAGAAGTTGACTATATNNGAAGCTTTAGGTAAACAAAAAATCATGAGGGTTAAATAATTGAATTAATTTCAATTATTTTCTTTCACTCGAAAATCTCTCAAAAATCAGTCGAAATTCGTAGAATTTCGGGGCATGCAAAGACTAAAAGTCTTTGAAGGCTATGAATTTTTGAGAGCGTTTCAAGTCGTCGAAAAATCGTAGATTTTTCGGGC
>DADN01000273.1:0-1297 GCA_002509665.1 Methanobacterium sp. UBA8 | reverse complement strand
GCTCCAAAAATCCTATGGATTTTTGAGAGATTTTTGATGATTTTGCAGGGTTTTAATATATTTTAATAATTACACCTTTAATAGATGATAAAATGCTTTTTTATACAGAAAACCCATTACAATTTGCTTTTTCGAAATTATGGGCTGATGATGAATTAGCAGATGATACTAAAAAATTTGGTTTTATAGGCATTCCATTTGATAGCACTTCAACCTACAAACCAGGTGCAAGATTTGGTCCAAGGGCAGTTCG
The DNA here is from genome assembly GCA_002509665.1 of Methanobacterium sp. UBA8. Classification (GTDB taxonomy): domain Archaea; phylum Methanobacteriota; class Methanobacteria; order Methanobacteriales; family Methanobacteriaceae; genus Methanobacterium_D. Next base: position 1,044 of record DADN01000273.1, on the reverse strand, counting down.
TGAAGCTTCTTATAATTTTGAAAGATATAACGTAATTTTAGATAAAAATTTAGATGTATCTATTTTTGATTTTGGCGATATTGAAGTAATTCAGGGTAATTTTGAAAAGACATCTTCAATTATCGAATTTACGGTTAAAGAACTTTTAGATAAAGATATCATTCCTGTGGCTGTAGGTGGAGAACATACCATAAGTTCGGGAATATTGAAAGCTCTTGATGTTGAAAATACCACTATTGTTCATTTTGATGCCCATATGGATTTAAGAGATGAGTATATGGGTGAAAAATATTCTCATGCGACCGTAATGCGTAGGATATTTGATTTAAATCCAAAAGACATGATTCAAATTGGTATAAGGTCCTGTTCGGAGGATGAAATATCCTTTGCAAAGGAAAACAAAATAACCTATTTCACACCTCATGAGGTTAATAAAAACATAGAACTGGTTAAAAATACAATAAAGAGCATTGAAGGGCAGTTATATGTAACTGTGGATATTGATGTGCTTGATCCCGCTTATGCTCCTGTTGTTGGTACTCCATCTCCATGTGGATTAAACCCATTTCAACTGGAAAGCTTGATTCATTGTTTAAAAGACAAAGAAGTTATTGGATTTGATTTAGTGGAAGTTTCATCAACTGAAATTGGGGATATAACTTCTATAAATAGTGCAAAAGTTATCTATGATTTTCTAGCTGTTCAATGAATTAATTTTGAGTTAATCTTAATTTAGACCAAATCATATAGATTTTTAGATGTTTTAGACAGTATTTTTCTATTTGATCTTTTATTTTCACTATAATTATCATAATTTAAACTTTCATAGTAATTTTTAATTCAAAATGGCATGAAAATGTCCTTTATTATAAATAGTCACCTCAAATTTCTTTTATTTTCATTTTCATCTTGATTGTTTTTTAAAATCCTCTCAAAATTTATATACCATGATTTAGTAATAGATAGTCACATAAGAATTCCGGAGATAAAAAGTTTAAATCCATTTAAGAAGAATTCTTATAGCATTTTGTATACTTAAATGCC
>DADN01000295.1:152-5075 GCA_002509665.1 Methanobacterium sp. UBA8 | reverse complement strand
TTCCCTCCACGCCCGCATGCTCACGAAGTGGGCAGATATCGGGTGGTCGCTGGCAGGAAAGAAAAGAAATCAAAAGCTGCATCTGCTATAAAAAGTGTTTTATTATGAAATGAGAAATCGTGAAAAAAGGCAACAATTTAATCTTACATAGGTTTTGGTAAAAATGTTCTCAAAATTTAGGCTAAGACAACCAAAATGCATAGGTTTTACGTTAAGCCTATTTATAAGCGGACATTTTGTCAGAAATGTTGGTGGTACTCCAACTAATTTTAAGTAAGTGCCATTGTACACTTAAAGAAATTAGGACACACTACACACCAAAACCAAGAATCAGCGAAGAAGAAGTAAAATAATCATTTCAAATATGAATTTACAATATCGCATGTTTCGGTACATTTATCAGTTTATTACTTATATTGAGATTTATGGCAGATAATACAGCTAACGACAATTACGATGATACATTTGACCCTGAATCATATCGTATCAGAGAAGTATATGCATATTATGGGCTTACGATGTATCACATTCAATGCTTAGAAAGAACTTTAGCTATGCTTGACGCTACCGTTTACAATTCTAATGCAGACCATATTACTAAATCGCAATTTGACTCTATTCTTGAAAGAAATTTTAAGAAGACACTTGGTCAATTAATATTCACTATTAAAAAGGCCGTTGATTTACCAGACAACTTTGAAAAAAAGCTTTCAGATGCCTTGGAGGAGAGAAATTTTATAGCACACCATTATTTCTGGGCACGAGCTATGAAGTTCAGTCATACACGTGGTCAGGAAGAAATGATAGCAGAACTAAGTCGGTTAAGCGTTTATTTCCAGAATATGGATAATGAACTAGATTTAGTATTACGAAAATGGATGAACGCTAAAGGTATAACTGATAATACAATTTATCAATTAATGGGTGATTCGCTTCTTTCAGAAATCAAGGATATTGATGACGATGAAGCTGTTAAACAGGTTATGGATACAATGCTCCATCATATTTTAAAAGATGCAGCTTCGAAAGAGCGTTATAATACAGGCTAATGCTAGTAAGTGCTCTAAGAGATTGACCGTAGTCTCTCTCAGCGAATTCTCAGTATTTCAAATATTCTGATTTTTATTAAGAACCATATGCCCCATTGGAGTCAATTCGAACCACCCCAACGTATCCAAATCTGCAGGTTCACCAGGTAAATTATGATCCACCGTTTTATATTTATACTCGATAAGACCCAAGTCAAAAACTGATTGAAATTGATGATCAGTGTAGCCTCTTTCGTACAAGTCCTCAAATAAACCATCAAAACAATCATCTGGACAAGCTTGTGATGAAAGAAAAGAAAGTAAATCAGTTATTTGTGATTCTTCAGCAAAAATGCCATGTTTTATCAATCCTTTAACTCCACCAATCTCCGTAAAGCTAATAGATGAAGCTCCTATGAGATCTAATAGTTCACTAGCTAACACCATAATCCGTATACAAATTATTTTATTAATTTTACTACCATCGTGAGCTGTGTAATTTCTATAATACCTAAATGCACCTGTAAATAATTCTAATGCATCTTCTTGGAGGTCCTCTGCTAAAGGAATTATTAACTTTATATTCTTTCCAGATCCGAAAAGTGTCTTGACTAAACTTGTACCAAACAATTTTTTGTCAGTCCCAGATTTCTCTTTAAGTGCAAGTTCTACTTGTTTCATCGATTCTAATGCAGCATCGGGAAAATGACCATCTTTGTAAAGAGACATACATTTATCAATAATTCTTTGATGAAGTATAGTATCTAATTCAAACTCTACCATCATATTCACCTACCATTAAATATATTAACAAAAGCCATAGGTTGTAAAACAAAATTTGTGTGCTTTGAAAAATACGAAATTTCAAAAATAAGTTCAATAATAATCTCCATAAAAAGATAACTGTACAGCAACTGCCATGCTGATTCCATCAAGTCTATAAGATAACCAATCTACAACATATGACAGATTTGTAACATTAAGAAACTGTTGTTCTTTATCATCTACCAGAAATGGCTTTTGTTTCTTAAAGTTATCAGGGTAACGAAATGCTTGTGATGTTGTATCTCGTGCAACTTCTTTAATAAAATGATCTATTGTTTCATAGTCCTTTTTAGTGTCTTCACTTAAATCTGCGTATTCTTTCCAGCCTTCAATTTCTTTTAAGATTATTTTACATTTCTCCCATAAAGAGACTATGTTATGGCTTGTGGATAAATCTTGTTTCTGATGTGTTGGAGTTATAAAGAACTCTCCACAACGTATGATTCGTTTCAAACGCAATTCAAGATAATGGTAAAATAAATAAAAGATAGGGTAACCAAATGTATCTTCCGTGAATTCGTTTCTTTTTGCAATTTCAATTAGTTTTTTAACTGCTGCTAAATATCCATCTGCATATGCTTCCCAAGGATCTGCTATTCTTCTATCATTATACACATATCCACAAATTTCTTGATCTCTAGCTGGTTCGTATAGGTCTAAAGAACAATCCGGTCTTTTTGGAGGGTCAAAATCAAAATCAATATCAAACTTAGGTTCTAAACTTTCAATGTAGTCTATAATAGCTTCAGGATTTGAAGCGCAGAGTTTAAGGATTTCTTCACGATTCATAACAGTAAAAAGGAATAATTTTGGGATAAAAAAGTTACCTTTTTACTCTTAAATTGTTTCGATGACGAAAAAAGATGTTTTTTTAAGCGTAGAGATTCCGCAGCACCTTGCTGATTCTTAAGGAGTGTCAAATTTTTTTTGAAAATTCATCTTAAAACTTCCCTCCAAGCCCGCATGCTCACAAAGTGAGCAGATATCGGGCGATCGCTGGCAAAAAAGAAGAAATTAATTACTGAATCTTCAATACAAGATTCTAACTCGCGAACTTGGGAATAAGAAAGAGCGAAATACTAAAGCAATTATCAAGGCTATGCGGAAGCATAAACCTCATCATAAAAGAGTATACAAGAACTTGCACAATCTCTTCTAGTTCCTACGGTTGCTTAATTATTATGTTTGCTGCCGAATTTTGTACTTTTGGAATTTTAGTTTATTTTGTAATAAGTTTAGATTACTTTCTTTGTGAAGGTAAGAAAAATGAGACTCTATGGATTATTACTTCTCATATTCATCTGATTTTTTATTCATTATTTCAAAAATGTCTGATATGAATTTATCAGTAGCTTCGCCCAATTCGTTCTCAAGTTGTTTAGCTATTTTAGTTATCTCGTCATCTTTTTCCCAATCATGTATCCATTCTAATGTTGGAATTATTTTGCCTTCTTTTTCCGCAATTTCTCTTTTATGGTTTTCTTTTTCTGTAATAAAGAAAGAAAGAGAATATAAAATATTTTTAATTTGTAAAAGCATATACAATGTAGATTTAAAAAAATCTTGAATATCCATATGATAATTAGAGTGTTCAACCCCACCAATATCGTGCAATATGAAATATCTATGAGCAATAAGATTTCGTATTTCCTTAATTTTTGTAAATTCCTCTTTTTCTATTTCTGTCTTAATGCTAAACAATGCTACTATGTTTTTATTATACTTTTCTTTCTCCATTAAATTGCCTTTAATTGTTAGAATACTTTTACCATCCCAAAAAGAAACATTCTCGTCTTTTAAACCTAATTCTTCATAGTCATTAATAAGAAAAGCTACTTTATCATATATATTGAACGCAATTAAAAAAGCATCTTTGAGAATTTCTACGTTCAAGTAATAATTTAAGCTATAATCACTTTCATATCTCGGATTATCCATAAATAAAAAATCGGGATGTCTATACTGTGCTAATGTTAGGAAAAATCTAGCTGTTTTATAATCATCAATAAGAGAATACCATTTTTTGAAGAACTTATATGGTCTTATCTGATCATTTATACTATTTATAAAACTTATATTTATTGCATCAGAGTTACTGCGCCCACAATTATTACAATCAAAATGAGTATTCAAAAATAAGTTATGCATTTCACAAAAATTAAAATAAAAATCTTTAAAACTTCCGGGTTGTTTTGAATATACATTAAAGTGTTCTTCAACTATTGCTCTTTTCTTTGGCAATTGATCTTTCAAAGTTGTTTCCAGATCTACTAATACCTTGTTTTGTTGAATGAAGTTATTTACAAGTTTTTTATAAAAATCATTGATTTCAAATGAAGGATATAATTTTAACTCTATTGCGAGGTAAATCATTGAGTCTCTATAAAGTTTCGTTTTATCTTCTTTATTTTCTACTAGCCTAGAAAGAGTCCAACAACATATTCCTCTTTCTCCCCAAGCGTTGTAATGTCGAGGATTCAAGAGAACAGCTCTATCATAACAGTAAAGAGCTTCAAAATGTCTTCCTAAATAATCTAACGTATTTCCTTTATTTATCCAAACAGCCGGTTGATCTTCACAAATCGATAAAGATTCTTGGAAACATCTCTTTGCCTTTTCGAAATCATTTATAATTTCTGGATTTAGTTTACCTTCTGCTTCCAAATCATTTTTTGCGAGTTGATAATAAGCATTACCAAGATTCATTGAATAAATTTTTTTGTTTTCTGGATCTTTTTCAATGATCGCTTTAAGGTGATCTATGGCCTCAAAAATATTATTTCTGGTTTTTGGATCTNNTTATATTACGGGCAGGGATAATATTTTTATCGAAACTTAATACTTTATTTATTTTTAACAATGCTTTTTGATAATCTCCAGCGTTACAGTAATTATATGCTTCAATATAATCATCTTTCCAAGGTTCATTATCAATATTCATTTATCAATCATTTTTTAAAAGATACATATAAAATTTATTATTTTATGTACTGTGTAGTTTACGTGGGTTGACCTCAAACTGACTTTAGAGCTTACTGAAATTTATCTCAATCTTCCACAGGCTTATACA
>DADN01000295.1:0-143 GCA_002509665.1 Methanobacterium sp. UBA8 | reverse complement strand
CCCTCGAATTCTCTATTTTTTATCGCGGAATCGCCCATTAATTGCTTTCATTTTGGCTTTTGAATTGCCTGTTTGTTATGCGAGATTACTATTTCCGCAAGTTAAGAGTCTCTATTAATCAACGAATTTACTCATTCCAGGCC
>DADN01000294.1:7445-10225 GCA_002509665.1 Methanobacterium sp. UBA8 | reverse complement strand
AATTAAAACAAATTCTCAGGAAAATAAGTAAGTAATTTAAGGAAAAAAATTTGTCTTTAGGGATAATTATTAATATTAACCTATCTTTCCGAAACATAATCCTAAATTTAAAATAAATTTTGATTTAAGAAATATTTTTACTTCTAAAAATAAAAGAGAAAAAAAGGTTAGTTTTACAGGAAACTAATCATAGGATCAGGCTTCTTTTCTAAACCTTTTGACGACAAAGTCTGTGTCAATGGATAAGACAAACGAAGCTGCCCTTGGGCCCTGTTTTTTACCGATTATAATTTTATAAATAGCCTGAAATGCTTTTTGAGGTTTCATGTCCATTTCAGTGAGTAGATTATACATCTCATCATGTAATTCTTCTGCAGTATATTCCTTTTCTTCAAGCAGATCTGCAAGTTTAAGTAAGAATTCTGTCTGGTCTTCACCCAGAGGTAATTTAGGAATCTTTTTCATAACACTGAATTTCACAAATTCTGGGGCATATGTACCGAGCCAGTTTTTAACGTGATTCATCCTCATTTCAAGATTTTTAAGATCCTCTTCATCTAAGTTCTCAAAGTCCACATTAGCCATGTTTTCTGGAAGCTGTGAATTCTTTTTGAGTATTTCAAAGACCTTTTCTATATCTCCATCTGCAATTTGATATGCTACTGTCATGAACCTGTATGAAGGCTGGAATGGCATTTTGTCATTTAGTTCAATTTGTGACATCTCATAAATCTTTTTAGATTTTTCCTCTTCTTTTGAGGATGCAGGCTCCTCAGATCCGTAGTATATCCTTTCAACACGATCGTACTGGTCAATAAAGTCTAAAAATGGCATTTCTGGGTTGAAATCTTTATGTTTTAATGGTTTACTTCGGAATAAGAAATAATTAAGAGTTTCAGGCTTGCCTATTTCGAGCCATTGGCCTGGTGTAAAGAAAACACCTTGAGACTTGGACATTGCATCTCCCTTAAGGGTTATCCATTCGTAAGGTACTGGGTAAGGTGCAGGATAATCAAATATTTCCTGGGATATTATGCTGCTTACGTCGTATGATCCCCCACTTGCTGCATGGTCTTTTCCAAATGGTTCACATGTGATGCCAAGTATCTTCCATCTTGCAGCCCATTCAACACGCCATGTAAGTTTTCCTTCACCTGATTTAATATCCATAGATCCTTCATGGCCGCAGTTACATCTGTAATGAACGATATCATTTTCATAGCCGTAAGCGAAGGTGGTATTTATCCGTCCACATTCTTCACAAATTGGATTGTATGGAAGCCAATCATCTGCAAGGGCATGTTCCCTGTACTTATTGAATATATCCCTTATTCTAGGGGCATTTTCTAATGCTATTCGTATATATTCGTTGTATATTCCCTCTTTGTACATTTTTTCTCCGGAATATTCCTTTAAAGATATTCCAAAGTCGTCAAGTGTATCGATAAATGGTTTTTTAAAGTGTTCTACGAAATTTTCACAGCACCCTTCAGGGCAGGGGATATGTGCATATGGTATGCCTAGATATTTTTCATATTCTGGTGGGAGGGGATATGGAACTTTTCTGAGTGGATCGTAGTCGTCTGCAATCCATATAACTTCTGCAGGAGCTCCCTGGTTCTTTAAAGCTTTTGTAACTGCATTCGCGATAAACACGTCGCAGGAATTTCCAATATGTATTGAACCGGATATGGATGTTCCACTTGCAATTACATGTTCAGGTACATCTCTTTCAATTAAACTATCTGCAACATTTTCAATCCAATGTTTCAATTAAATCACCTTTATAAATAATCATAAGTCGTGTAAAAAGAATAAAACCTTCATTTGAAGATTTAAGTAAATTTAAAATATAGAACTGATTGTAAAAAATTATAACTATTAGAATTTATCTTGCAATAAAATAATAAAATAATGGTTTAAGTTTAATCAAACACGTTAGTGTCTGCTTCATCTAACCATTCGTTTACAATCTTAACTGCGCAGTAGCTTCCGCACATTGTACATGTGTCTTCTTCTTCTGGCGGCCTTTCGTCTCGCTTTTTCCTTGCTTCTGCAGGACACATTGAAGAGTCGAACTGAGCTTCCCAGTTAAGTTTTTTACGTGCGTTGGCCATTACAAGGTCTTTTTCACCGTGGTGTATACCTTTCTGCATGTCCCCAACGTATGCTCCAATTCTTGTTGCAATTACGCCTTCTTTAACGTCGTTTACATCTGGTAATGCAAGGTGTTCTGCTGGTGTTACATAACATATGAAGTCTGCTCCTGCACCTGCAGATGTTGCTGCACCAATTGAAGATACTATATGGTCGTATCCAGCACCAATATCAGTTACAATTGGCCCTAACATGTAGAATGGTGCGCCACGGCATAGTTTTTTCTGGAGTATGACATTTGCCGGAATTTCATTTAGTGGGATGTGTCCTGGTCCTTCTACAATAGTCTGGACTCCTGCTTCCCGTGCCCTGTCAATTAATTCTCCGAGTACAATGAGCTCCTGGACTGCAGCACGGTCTGTTGAGTCTGCTATTGCTCCAGCTCTCATAGCGTTTGCCATGGACATACAGAAATCATATTCTTTAGCAATTTCTAAAATATAATCAAAGTCTTTGTATAATGGGTTTTCCACTCCATTTTCAACCATCCAGGCTGATACAAATGCTCCTCCTCTACTTACAAGCCCTCCTTCACGGCCCTGTCTTTTTAACCTTTTGAGGGTTTCACGGTTTACACTACAGTGAATAGCCATAAAGTCAATACCGTCTTTTGCCTGTTTTTC
>DADN01000294.1:0-7426 GCA_002509665.1 Methanobacterium sp. UBA8 | reverse complement strand
TAAACAGGTACGCTTCCTACTGGAATATCTGAGATTTTGAGGATCCTTTTCCTGATTTCATCAAGGTCTCCACCTACAGAAAGTTCCATTAAAGTGTCAGCTTGATAAGCCATGGCTACTTTGGCTTTTTCTTCTTCTTCATCAAAGTTGCAGATATCTGTTGAAGTTCCAATTGTTGCATTTACTTTAGTTCTTAGCCCTGCTCCAATACCTACCGCTTTAACTTCTCTGTTAACGTTACTTGGAATGGCTATGGTTCCCTGGGCAACAGACTTCCTTATAAATTCCTCTGAAACACCCTCAGCAGCTGCTACTGCTTTCATTTCCTCTGTTATTATGCCTTTTTTTGCTTCATCCATTTGTGTCATAGAATCACCATGCTTTTATGATTTGAGGTGTGAAAATTGAATCATGCAAATCTTCGATTTGCTGCCACGAAGCTNNAAGCTTCGCTTCGTACGGCATTCGGAAATCTTCGATTTTCGATGCATCGAAATAATAACCGGCAAAAACTACGTTTTTGTGGTGTGTAAAAATTTTCAATTTTTACAGTTGCGAAATGAAAAATTTCGCAAACGTCAAAAATTTATTATTTTTGACAGATTTCGATAGATTTTCACAAGCTCTAACTAAATTAGAATCATTACTATAAAAATTATAGCTATTGTTATATTTTTTGTTCTGCGTAAAAATAATTATCTACATCGAACATTATTGTGGTTTATAATTTCGATGTTAATTAAGTTTGTGCTTTACAATTCAGTATTACTCTTATTTTAAACTAGAATTAATATTCAATTCCTAGCTTTAATAAAACAGCATATATAACTTTTTATTTTTTTAGTTAATTACGTAAGTTAGAATCGTCTGATTTTATAGGCCAAATTATTTTTCTAGTTTGTATGATATTTAAAAAATTTAAGGTAGAGAATATTAAAATTAGGCAGTAATTATTTTTTTAGAACGGATCCAGTTAATATTCCATTTATTATACAATCGAAATGCACTTTATCCATCCATCCCGCTTCTTTAAACATATCCATGTAACACAGTCCAATGATTTTACCGTCTTTTTTCAATATTTGGTTAATCATCGCATTTACTTCCTCGACTGTAACATTGGATTTAGGCATACTCAGCCCTCCAAGAAGTGCTACAACATCCGCTTGAGGATCGGCTGGTTCAGATAACTGCATTCCCTGTGGGGTAAGTTCTATTTTTTTAGCGCTTTCTATGTCGGTTAATGTAACAAAAACTGATTCTTTATCTCTTACGACATAGGCAAAAAGTTCTGCAAAGGGAGTACATACTCCGGGAGTTCCTGCAAATGTTATTTTCGATGCGTCCCCTACTGCTTCTTTGAATGCTAGAAGGTTTCCATTTATTCCCTTAAATTCATTAATTTCTTCCATAATATCTCTCATTTTTTCTTTAATGAATCGTTAATTAGTGTATATAAAATAAAACCAACGAATATAACGGTTATGATAATTTTGTATATTTCAACCATTTTTTAAACTCTGGAATTGTAATTAAAACAATTCCAGAATAATTAAATAAATTTACTCTTTTTTAAGCATCTTAGTCTTCTCTTTAGGTGTTAAATCATCCACGATATCTTCAGGTAGCCCGGTCTTAAGAATTTTACCACCTCTCATAAGGGATGCTTTATCGCATACGTCCAGTACAAAGTCCATATCGTGCGATATTATAATGAAGGTTTGATTAAGCTCTTCACGTGCTTTTCTTATGGAATCTGTGACCTGTACTCTGGTTATAGGATCCATGGTACCTGTGGGTTCGTCAAGAATTATAACACGGGGTTCTTTTATTAAAACCTGAGCTAAAGCGACTCTGTGACGCTCACCACCACTTAATTCATCCGGAGATTTATCTAATAATTTTGAAGCATAATTTTCATCAAATCCTACCGCTTTGAGAACATATACTGCTTTCATCTTTGCAAATTCTGCAGGCAAGTCTAAACTTATTGCTTCGGTGAGATTGCCTAATACATTTCTGTGAGGATAAAGGCTGTATTCCTGATGAAGTATTCCCATATATGGTTTTACCCTACCTCTAAATAATGGTCCTGGCCGGGTCATGTCGATCCAGTCATCTCCAAGTTTCATCTCTATTTTACCTGAACTAAGTTCAGTTAGTCCATAAATTATTCTGGAGAGGGTAGTTTTACCTGCCCCGCTTAAACCAACTATTCCAAAGATTTCACCTTCGTTAATATTGAGGCTTACTCCATCTACAGCTTTTACAACTCCTCTTTCGATGGAATAATAGTGTTTTTTAATATTCTCCAGTTCAAGTATAGGTTCGCCTGTAGCATGTGTTTCTATTTTCTCTGGCAGGGGAACACTGTCTAAAAATGTTTGTACAACTGTTTCTGGGTCTCCTTCATGGATTATTTCCCCATTTTCAAGCCATATTACGTAATCAGAAAGTTTTCTCATGACTTCTGGCCAGTGAGAAGTTATAACCATGGTGGTCCCTTTATTTTTAACTCCTTCAAGTAAAGTTTGGTGTAATAGCTCCGCTGTTTGTGGATCTAATGTACCTGTGGGTTCATCTGCAAGAAAAACCATTGGTTCTTTACCCATTTGCCTTGCAAGTACTACTCTCTGTTTTTCCCCACCACTTAAATCCCTTGCAATGTGGGTTATCCTGTGTGCCATATGTGTCATTTCAACAAGATCTATGGCCATATACATCTTTTCTTCTTCGTCATGTCCTTCAATAGATTTTAGGACATTGTCTATTACAGTTTCATCTTCATAGAGTGCAAATGACCTCTGTAACATTATGGATATTCTTCGCCTTAGGCTTGCAAAAATTTGTCTGTCACAATTCCAGAAGTCTACACTTTTTGCTTCAAACTGCCCTCCGCATTTACATGTTTTATTTTCCATTGATGGGGGTTCAACTCTCAAACAGTCGGGGCATATTGCAACATTATAAATTATCTGGCCTTCATCTGGTTTGTATTCCTTCATTCCTCGAAGCATGTTTATTAAAACGGATTTTCCTGATCCGCTCCTTCCAAGGATACCTAGAACTGTTCCTTCATTTACAGTCATGTTGATATTTTTTAGGACGTTCACGTCATTGAAATGTTTTGAAACGTTTTTTATTTCTATAAATGGCATAAAATCACCTGTTATCATTAATTTCCTCCGCAAAGAGGTGTCCCACATTCAGGACAAATGGTATTTTTACAGGGCACTGCACGTGTTTTTGGGGATTCATGCCCGCAGTTTGGGCATTTACAAACTTTGGGGGGTCCAAAGCCCATACCCGGGCCACCGTAAGATCTCCTTTCAAGTAAAGAAAGTTCTGTTTCGGGTGGGTGTTCTTCATTTTCTGTAACTATATCTATGTCTTCTGATTCACACTCTGGACACTTTTCGTATTCTTTTTTAGGGTTACTCCACTCAAATCCACAAACATTACATTTGTACGTTTTTTTATTGTCTATGTAATCCCCTCCTACGATAACGATTGTATTTCCTTCAATCAAGGCTTTAGCTATTTTTTTCCTTGCAGAAGTTAAGATTCTATGGAACGTAGGCTGTGAAATTTCCATTATCTCTGCAGATTTTTTCTGCTGAACATCATGATAGTCTCTAAGCCTTATCGCTTCGAATTCATCTATTGTAATCTCAATAGGTTCAATAAGTTCTAAATTTTCTTTTTCTGGCTTAAAGCACCGTATCTCGGGTTCTTTTGATATTTTTCTAAATACTCGAGGTCTTGGCATGGCTGAATATATATTCAAAACTAAAATATAAGTGTTTTTATTTAATGTTGGATAATCATGGTAAATCTACCACTTATAGACTATTTCTGAATTAGATTAAAGTGATATTTTGAAATTTACATTTCAATTGTGAATATATATTCAAAATTGGAATAGTGTTTTCCGGGTTATTTTAAATATTTTAACTGTAGTTAATATCCATAAATGCTCTTTAAAAAAGAATTAATAGTTCAAAAATTCCCTAATTAAAAATTCAAAGATAAAAAAATAAATAAATAGTTATAATGGGTATATATTACTGTTTAAACTGGAATAGTGATAAATATTATATTTTTTAAATAGAAGCATGATTATTCTTTATTAGTTCTTTTCCGCAATGCTTCCTCTAGAGCATTTTTAGTGGTGATATTTTGATCAATTAATCTCTGCAATACATTTTCGCTCATTAGAGTCTTTGTAATCATTTTTTGCAGGTCACTTTCGTCTATAACCTTCTGGTCAATTAGCTTTCGTAAAGTTCCGTACGCAGTATTTTGATTGATCAACTTTTGTATTGCACTTTCACTTAACAGTGTTCTTGTGATCATTTGGCTTAAATCGTTTTCATCTATAACCTTCTGGTCAATTAGNNTGTAAGGCGCTTTCACTCAGTAATGTGTTGTCGATTATTTCCTGCAGAGCGATATCTGATGGTGGGTTTTCTAATTTTGTACACTTACGTTCTTTTAATTTATTGGAAAAATCAGTGAGTTCTTCAATTATATCAACTACATTCAAATATTTTTTAGAATCACTTAAAAAATTCATAAATTTATAAATATGAAACTTTTGTCCTATTGATGAAAATTCTTTAAGTAGAGATGGATGTGGCTCAATTATTTCTTTTNNCGTCTTTTTTTTCTTCTTTTGCATAATCTAAGATTTGATACCATGATATCAAGTTACTGTATTCATTTCCTTCAAACCCTGGACGAATTCCTTTAATGCTTCTTAGTTTAGCTTCGTTATCAATTTCCTTCAACTTTGAATCAGGATAATTATGCCCTGTTTTTCCTTCAAAAAGATTATTTACTTTAGTTTTAAGTTTATCTTTACTGAATTTTTTAAAGCTTTCAGACATATTTTCTAAAATAACGTCAATTTCATTGAAGTTTTCTTTAACCTGACAATCAATATTTGAACTACCGAAAAAGGTATGGTTTAAGCCCCTAATTTTTTGAGCTAAATTTTTAGAATCATTCTTTAAAATGTTAATGCTATTTTTTAAGTCTTCATAATTTTGGGCTGCTTTTTTCACGCCATGAACACTATTTATCTGAAACTCTGAACTAATTTGATAGGGCATCCATATACGATCCGGGATTTCATTTTCAAGAATAGTAATGAATTCACTGTAGATTTCTTCAGGGCAAGTATACAAATTCATCAAAACGCTCGTATCAAAAACAAATATGCATTTTTCCCATAATTTTTCTAAATTGGGCTCATCATAAAATTCATCTTTCATAATTAACTCCTAATAAGTCTCTAACCTGTATATATATTATTTAATAAAATTTGGATCCATATTTGGTATTTTAAATAAGAAACTTAATCTAAATTACTAGGTAATGGACTAATTTTATAATTTATTTTTTTTATAATATTTTCTGTGTCACTCATGATTTTATCATTTATGAAACAAATTAAATCGAAAAATTTAAACTAAATATATTATAAAAAGCTAATAAATAGTTTAATTTTAAATTTAATAAAAATAAGCCAATTATTATAATTTAAGGGTATTTATGCTTAAATAATTGATTATTATTACTTTATAATTATGGATATGATGAAAGCAGTTAGTATATGCTCTATTTTTTAAATGTATCTTGGTCTAAAGTGTTAATTTTTAAATATTCCTGGGAGGATATAATGGTTATTTGGACAATTATATGTATTTAATGGTCTTAAAAATTAAAATATGTTAGAATTTTCAATTTTAAACCCTATTTGGAGGATTATTCAAGAAGATAAAAAAGTAGAAATCTGATAAAAACTAATATATTAACTGGTGATTTGATGACTACTGAAAGTGTGAAATGTGGAAGATGTGGGGAATGGTTCAAAAGAGAAATACTGGAAGACAAGCGAATTAAAAAATCAGGGAAGGTAGAGGGGTATTTGTGTCCTGAATGTGATGATGAAATAAAGGAAAATGAGTAGTCTTATTTTTTAGTATTTGCAAGTCTGTGAAGTATTGGTCCTAACTTAATCTAGTTTAAATAATCTTTATTTAAAATGACTAAAGAATTCAGTTATACATCGAATAGTTATAGATTCTACTTTTTAATTGGATTGTGGGATATTCTATCATTTTCAATAAAATTTTAGTCTAGTTTTAATATTTTTTTTGCAAAAATTAAGCTTAACAAAACGTTTATATACGTTACGAACTAACAAAAATCTGTTTTTATTTACATATTAATCATATTAATCATACCATTATTTATTTATATTTTCATCGTTTTTAGTTTGTAAGCCTCTATTTTATCTATAAAGCATGATGATAGATTGTTAGTGTATATAATGCATTTATCATTCATTTCTATTTATTTTGATTATTTGGATTAAGCAATGAGGTGACATATAAATGAAAATAACGTTCATAAACCCCCCACAGACCAACTCAAAGTACAAATTTATAGGAGTAGTAGCTCCTCCTCTTGGAATAGCTTACATGGCAGCAGTTTTAGAGGAAAACAGCTTTGATGTAAGTGTCATTGATGCTTCTGCTCTGGACATGACATGGGAAACTCTGGAGGAAGAAATAGGGAAAAATTCTCCGGAGGTAGTGGCTATCACGGCATTAACTCCTACTATAGAACAGGCTTTGAAAACAGCGCAGCTTGTGAAAAAAGTTTGTCCAGACACTCTAGTTGTAATGGGAGGTTATCATCCTACATTTAATTATCAGGAGCTTTTAGAGAAGAATTTTGTAGATATTGTGACAATAGGAGAAGGCGAGTACACCATGCTTGAACTGGCGGAGACAATCCGGGACGGCGGTGATCTAGCTGAAGTTAAGGGAATAGCATTTGATGATTTAGTTACACCTCCCCGCCCTCTTATAACTGATTTAGATAGTCTCCCGTTTCCAGCACTGCATCTTCTTCCAATGGCTCATTACAGACTTTTGAATATGAAAACCAATGTGGCTACAATGATCACCAGCAGGGGCTGTCCAATGCAGTGTTCATTTTGCGCTTCAGCTGCTCTTCACGGACCTAAAATGCGCTTAAGATCACCTGAAAAAATAGTAGATGAGATGGAATATCTAATAAATGAGTATGGTGTGGAAACAATAGCATTTATGGATGATACATTTACTCTATACAGTAAAAGGGTGAAACAGATATGTGCTGAAATCAAAAAACGGAACCTGAATGTTTTCTGGGGATGTACAGCTAGAGTAGATACNNTTGTCAGAAGAAGTATTAAAAGAGATGAGGGAAGCAGGATGTATAACTATATTTATGGGCGTGGAGTCAGCAGATCAGCAAGTTCTGGATCAGGTAAATAAGAAAACTACCGTTGATAAGATCAAACACGCATTTGAAGTATCTAGAAAAGAAAAAATCCGTACTATTGCTTCAGTTGTATTGGGAATGCCTGGTG
>DADN01000144.1:5103-24982 GCA_002509665.1 Methanobacterium sp. UBA8 | reverse complement strand
TCCAATTGCTGAAGAGCTTTTAAATAGAGATGTAGAAAATATCGCTAAAGATTTTAAGAAATTAGGCGTTAAAATATCTGCAGAAGAGATTAAAAGCAAAATTATAGATTTAAAATCATAGAAAATTATAGTATATGCCATACTGAATATAGAATTTTAAGTTGAGGAAATCTCTCAAAAATTTTCCGAATTTTTGGAGCACTCAAACGCTTTGCGTTTGGTGCATCACAATCGAAGATTGTGATAGCCCACGAATACGACGTATTCGGGGCAGAAAAACGAAGTTTTTCATGCAGCAAATCGAAGATTTTGGATGATTTTGAGAGATTTCCTGAACATTCAAAAAACANNATTCAAAAATAAAAAATTTTTAAAGGTGAATATCATGCCCAACACTGAATATCTTAAGATTCCAAAGGAAAGAATAGGGGTTCTAATTGGAAAAGACGGTACTACAAAAGAACACATTGAAAACACGACTAAAACAGAGCTGGATATTGAAAGTGAAACTGGGAGTATCACCATTACCCCAACAGATGAAATGGAAGATCCATTATCTGTTTGGAAGACAAGATACATTATAAAAGCTGTAGGTAGAGGCTTCAGCCCCGAAACAGCTTTTAAATTACTTGATGATGAATTTATTCTTGAAATAATCAATTTACAGGATTTTGTTGGAAAATCCAAAAAAGCCGTAATGAGACAGAAAGGAAGAATAATCGGTAGAGAAGGAAGGACAAAAGAAATAATTAAAGAAATGACCGATGTAGACGTTTCTGTATATGGTAAAACTGTATCTCTCATTGGAGACATGGAAAGAATACAAATTGCAAAAGAAGCCATTGAGATGATTCTAAGCGGTGTAAGACATAAAAGTGTTTACTCCTTTTTAGAAAAGAAGAAACAAGAACTTAAAAGAAGAGAATTTGATAATATCGTACTCAAAGAATAAACTCATCACTTAATTTTCACGATTCAAACAAAAAATAAAAAAACCTAAACACTAATTAAGGAGGCTAAATTTGGAAACAAACGCGTCTTTGCAAAAAGAAATATCTGTAGAAAGAGAAGCATCAGAAATCTTTGAAGAATTCAAAGAGCTTACTCCATCAGAATTTTTCAGAAGAAATAAACAAATGCTCGGTTTTTCTGGTAAAATACGATCACTAACAATAGTTTTCCACGAACTGATCACAAACAGTATTGATGCTGCTGAAGAGGCAGGAATTTTACCAGAAATGGTAATAGATCTCAAAAGGGTAGATAAAGATCATTACATTTTACGTCATCAGGATAACGGGCCAGGTATCCCTGAACCTTTTATCACTAAGGTATTCTGTACCATGTTTGCTGGTTCTAAATTTAGAAATATCCAATCAAGAGGTCAGCAAGGGCTAGGTTGTAGTGGATGTGTTTTACTATCACAAATGACCACAGGACAACCTGTTAAAATAAGATCAGGATATAAAGAAGGAAACAAAATTAAAGGGGTGGAAATGACAGTCAAAATGGACGTCAAAACAAACCAGGGGCTCATATTAGACCGGAAAGAAATTGAATTAGATTCAACTGGTGTGAGCATGGAACTTCACTTTAAAGATGTTTCCTATTCCCTAAGTGAACAGGGAGCATTTGAATACATAAGAAGGACCATGATCGCGAACCCCCACGCTAAAATCGTGTTTAAAGACCCAACCGGCAACAGATATATCTTTGATCGAGCAACAGATGAAATACCACCAATGCCAAAAGAAGTGCTCCCTCATCCAAAAGGAGTAACAGCAGATGATCTGATCTTTATGGCGAAGCATACCGATAAAAGACGGTTCAGGAGTATGCTTACAAGTTCCCTTTCAAGAATGTCCAATAAAAGGGTGGATGAACTTGAAGAAATAACTGGAATTGATTTTAACAAGCGTCCAAAAGACATGAAATGGGAAGAAGCAGAAAAAATCGTTGAACTGTTCCAGTCAATGGACTTTATGGCTCCTCCAACAGCAGGGTTAATTCCAATAGGTCAGGACCAAGTTGAAAAAGGTATGAAAGAAATATTGGAGCCTGAATATGTGAAAACCATAACTCGTAATCCCAAAACATATAAAGGGGGAGTATCCTTCGTTATAGAAGCAGGACTTGCCTATGGTGGGAAATCAGGAAGAGTTGTTGGTGAGCAGAAAAAAGCAGAAATCATGCGTTTTGCAAATAGAGTTCCGCTCACATTCGATCAGGGAAGCTGTGGTATAACTGAAGCTTTAAAAAGTATAGATTGGAAGCGTTATGGTATAAGGGACCTTGAAAATGCCCCAATAACTGTATTTGTAAATATTGTTTCAACTCACGTGCCTTATATGTCTACAGGAAAGCAAAGTGTTGCTCCTGAAGCTGAGATAATGCAAGAAGTAAGACAGGCCACAATGAAAATTGCAAGGAGCTTACAAAAATATCTGAACGCAAAAAGAGCTGCTAAAGAAGAAGCAATGCGTGCCCAAATATTTGAAACGTTGGTACCAGTGGTACTCAAAGAAGCTGCAATCCTTGCAGAAAGGGATGTTCCAGAATATACTGATGTTATGGCAAAAGTCACAAGAAAACCAAAAATTTTAGGCGGTGTCACTGATGATGAATAGACGAGATTTCACCTTAGCTAAACTCAAAGGCCTGGGAAATACAATAATAGATGACGTTGAGAAAAATACAGTTCCTTCACTAAAAGTTCCTTCAAGAGGTACATCAAACATAGTTTACGATGAAGCAAAACGTTATTATGTCCTTGGTGACAGGTATGGACAAAGATCTCTCGGAAATGTGAAACAGATCAAAAAAGTTGCCCAAATGGTTAGTATGGCTAACTTTTGTAAAGTTCTTGTCGAAACCCAAAAAACAGCGACTATGAGGGAGACATACTACGTTTCAGAAGGCTGGGATGTTGACTTTGGAAGCCAGGATGAATCTAACCTTGTAGGTGAGGACCTGGAAGTTACACTTGGAGTAACACGTGAAGACCTTGGACTAATGCCAGAAGAAGACGGTGCATCTGTTTATGGTAACATCACCATGAAAGATGATGATGTTGAAATCAACGCTTCTAAAACTGGTAAATCCGGATACTCCATTTCTCCAACCATTGATGATGTTGAATTTGTAGATCATGATGTCCAGCGAGTAATCGCAGTGGAAACCATGGGGATGTTCCACCGAATGGTTCAGGAAAAAGCTTACAAAAAATTTGACACTTTAATTGTTGGATTAAAAGGTCAAGCCGCGAGAGCAACAAGAAGATTCCTTAAAAGAGTTAATGAAGAGTTACATTTACCAGTTTATATTTGTAACGACGGAGACCCATGGGGATTCCACATCGCCATGGTTATAATTTCTGGAAGTGCAAAACTTGCCCACGTTAACCACGACCTTGCAACACCTGATGCTAAATTTATGGGCGTAACAGCAAGCGATATAATAAACTACGACCTTCCAACTGACCCATTGAAGGACATAGATGTTTTAAGACTTAAAGAACTTGCCAAAGATCCAAGATATAGAAATGAATTCTGGCAGAATGAAATTAAAAAGATGCTTAAAATCGGGAAAAAAGCAGAACAGCAGTCTTTTTCAAAATATGGTCTTGAATATGTCGTAGATACATATTTCCCAGAAAAACTGGACTCAATGTAAAGTTTTAGAAGATTTATTCTAGAATAAGGAAACTTTTTAGGTTACAAAAATTTAAATTATAAAAATTTTTGTACCCCTAAAACTTTGTTTTCGATGGTTTCCAATTTTTCTTATTTTAAAAATTTTTATTTTAAATCAAGTATCTGATACATTTAAATTACTTAACGATAAATTGAATTTAAACTTGAAGATTTTTTTCTACTAAAAATTCAACCGTTGATAAATATGCCAGCAATCGATAAATTTGAAAGACCTGTATTTTCGCTTAGAATATCAATAACCAACAGATGTAACGTCAGATGCTTTTACTGCCATCATGATGGCATACTCCCACAAAGCTATGAAATGACTCCTGACGAGATCTACAGAGTTTCAAAAATAGCAGCAGATACCGGCGTTCGAAAAATCAGGCTTTCGGGTGGAGAACCATTAATAAGAAACGATATTGTTGAAATTGTTGAAAAAATAGCTGCTGTTGGGTTTAAAGATATAGCCATAACAACTAATGGAACGCTCCTTGGAAAATATGCGGAACAATTGAAAGCTGCTGGCCTTAACCGTGCGAATGTAAGTTTTGATACGCTTAATCCTGAGACTTATAAATTTATAACTAAAAAAGATTATATTGAAAAAGCCAAGGATGGAATTAAAAAAGCCTCAGAAGCTGGACTTTATCCAGTCAAAGTAAACATGGTGGTTATGAAAGGGATAAATGACCACGAAATCTGGGACATGTTCCATTTTTGTAAAGAAAATAATGCAATACTTCAGCTTATAGAGCTTTTAAAAGCAGATAATCAATCTAGTTCTAGATTTTTCAGCGAATATCATTTTAAAATGGATGAACTAGAGGAAGAACTTACCCAAAAAGCAGATGAAGTTAAAACAAGGCAATTTATGCAGGACAGGAAAAAATATTTCATTGAAGATGGTGAAATCGAAGTTGTAAAACCA
This sequence comes from Methanobacterium sp. UBA8, assembly GCA_002509665.1. Classification (GTDB taxonomy): domain Archaea; phylum Methanobacteriota; class Methanobacteria; order Methanobacteriales; family Methanobacteriaceae; genus Methanobacterium_D. The sequence goes on along the minus strand of DADN01000144.1, from coordinate 20,356 downwards.
ATGGACAACACTGAATTCTGCAAAAACTGTACCAGAATTAGAATAACACCTGACGGTAAAATTAAACCATGCTTACTTAGAAACGATAATTTAGTTGATTTAATAGAACCAATGAGACAGGGATCTTCTGATGAAGAGCTTAAAAAAATATTTTTAGATGCAATACAAAATCGAGAGCCCTTCTTTAGAGAATGTTCTAGCTAAATAATTTAAGTACGTTCATCTCCAAAAATAGATAATTTTACTACTTATTTAGACAATTAGTCAAATTCCATTTAAATAGATAACACACAAATACACTACTTCTTATTTTGATTTTATACTAAATTAATTTTAAAAACTACATCTAAATCAAGTTACAGGGATTCCCTTTTTTTTGAGATTATCCTGATTAATATCCTGTTTAAATAATATATTTGAAAATTAAGCTAATTTGATTTATCTATTTTGATTGCAGCATAACTAAAACAAATATGAAATCATAAATATTTATAATGCCAAAAAATATACTAGAACATGTGAAACTGGTGTTTTTATGTTGAGGCTCGTACTTGAAGAGATAACGTCACATGTAAAATCCATGGATATTGATGATGATGCTAGAATACTCATGGAAAAATATTTACATGAGACTTCTAAAGTATTTATATGTGGTTTTGGAGAATCAGAGCTTGTAGGAAAAGCTTTTGCTTCAAGGCTTAGTGAAATACGCCGAAATGTTTTTGTTATTAGTGAAACTATAGTTCCTGAAATCAATGAAGGGAACGTTCTTATAGCTATTTCAGGGTCTGGGGAAACGGAACCAACTTTAAGCATTACAAAAAAAGCAGCAGACATTGGTGCAAAAATTATATCCATAACTTCTTTTCGTGATTCCCCGCTTGCCCAGATATCTGATGTTGTAATTGAAATACCTGGTAGAATAAAAGCAAAAACTAAAAATTATATAGAAAGGAGAGTATCGGGCGAATATGAGCCATTAACACCTTTCGGTGCCCTATTTGAGATATCAACGATGATATATCTTGAAGGCATCATTGCAGAACTTGCAAACAAGGAGGTCAATTTATGAAATCTGTCGGTATAAATGGATACGGAACAATAGGTAAAAGAGTAGCAGATGCTGTTTCTGCCCAGGGCGATATGAAAATTGCAGGAGTTACCAAGCGAAGCCCTGATTTTGAAGCTAGAATGGCTGTGGAGAAAGGTTATGATCTATACATAAGTGCTCCTGAAAGAGAAAGCTCCTTTGAAGAGGCAGGGATCAAAGTAACTGGAACTGCAGAGGAACTATTCGAGAAACTGGATATAGTTGTTGATTGTACTCCTGAAGGAATCGGAGCTAAAAATAAAGAAGGAATATACAAAAAAATGGGCTTAAAAGCAACATTCCAGGGCGGAGAAAAACACGACCAGATAGGACTTTCATTTAACTCATTTTCAAATTATAAAGACGTAATCGGGAAAGATTATGCAAGAGTTGTATCCTGTAACACCACAGGACTTTGTAGAACCCTAAATCCAATAAAAGATTTATGCGGAATCAAAAAGGTAAGGGCTGTTATGGTGAGAAGGGGGGCTGACCCATCACAGGTTAAAAAGGGACCAATTAATGCCATAGTTCCAAACCCGCCAACAGTACCATCACACCACGGACCAGATGTCCAGACTGTAATGTACGACCTCAATATAACTACAATGGCATTACTCGTACCTACAACATTAATGCACCAGCACAATCTAATGGTTGAGCTTGAATCTTCAGTCAGTGTAGATGATATAAAAGAGAAACTAAACGAAACTCCGAGAGTTTTACTTCTTAAAGCTAAAGAAGGACTTGGTTCAACTGCTGAATTTATGGAATATGCAAAAGAATTAGGGCGCTCAAGAAACGATTTATTCGAAATAGGTGTTTGGGAAGAATCTTTAAACATTGTAGATGGAGAGCTCTACTACATGCAGGCAATTCACCAGGAATCAGACGTTGTTCCTGAAAATGTAGATGCAATAAGAGCCATGCTTGAAATGGAATATGATCCTTCCAAATCAATCGAAAAAACTAATAAAGCTATGGGAATTCTTTAATATAAAGAATATAAATCCCTTAAATTTTTATTTATGCTCAAAAATTCATAGAATTTTTGGCGTTGAAGGAAATTNNAGAATTTTTGGCATCCCAAACACTTCGTGTTTGATGGATTCTATAAACATTTAATTATGAAAACATGCAATAGTAATCCTTAACTATTGCTTTCTTTTTGAATAGAAATACTATTAGAATAAATTAACCATATTTATAATAAATCAGTTGCTAAATTATTTGATAAATCTAAAAAAAGGATATCCTAGACTTCAGTGATATAATGATAAAAGAACTCCTAATTGCAATGCGTCCGAAACAATGGTATAAAAATTTAGTTATATTCATTGGAATTGTTTTTTCTCTAAAGCTTTTAAATTTAAACCTTTGGATTGATGTAATTGCCGCATTTGTAGTCTTCTGCGTGATTTCAGGATGTTTATACATAATAAATGATATCATTGATGTCGATAAAGATAAAAATCATCCTAAAAAACGTAATAGGCCCATTGCATCAGGTAAATTAAAAACAATTNNAACAATGGACGCGTGGATATCTGCAGCTATATTACTCATTGTAGCCTTTGGAGTTTCGTATTTAATTAATATCTGGTTTTTAGCTTCAGCAGTGGCATTTTTCCTGTTAATATTGATTTATTCCATGTTCTTGAAACAGCTCGCCATAGTAGACATGATGGTAATTTCTGTAGGTTTTGTTATAAGGGCCATAGCAGGATGTGCAGCGGTAGGAGTAATTGTATCACCATGGCTTATAATCTGTGCATTTCTCCTTGCACTATTTTTAGCAATTGGAAAACGCAGACATGAACTAGTTGTATTAGGAAAAAATGCCGGAAATCATCGTAAAATTCTGGATGGATACTCCACTGAAATGCTTGATCAAATGATGAATATAACTACCAGCGCTTTAATCATGTCTTATTCCATTTATACATTCTTTACAGGCAAAATATACATAATGATTACTATTCCATTTGCATTTTACGGGCTCTTTAGATACATATACATGGTTCATGCTGAAAATTTTGGTGGAGAACCAGAAATGCTGTTTAAAGATAAAGGAATGTTACTCAGCATGGTACTATGGGCAGTTTTAGTCATAACCATACTTTATGGAAGTTCAATATCCCGATTTTTAGGAGTATTTTAATCATGTTGGATAAATTTCATTTAAATCACCACAGCTCAAAAAAAATTGATATCATCATTTCAGCGATTTTAACCATTTTAATAGTGATAACAAGGATTCCTTTTGTAAGCAAATATTTATACGAATGGGATTCTGTAAATTATGCACTGGGATTTGAGCATTTTGATATCGTGCATCATCAACCACACCCTCCAGGTTATATATTTTATATAGGTCTTGGAAGAGTGATAAACACCTTATTTAACGATCCAAATACTACAATGATATTTATCAGCATCGTATTTAGCATCATTACAGTTATATTAATTTATTTCCTCGCCAAACAAATGTTTTCAAGACAGTTTGCGATTATAGCCGCATTACTGCTTGTATTTAATCCATTATTCTGGTACTATGGAGAAATATCTACAATTTATCCAACTCAAGCTTTTCTTGCCACTATTGTTGCTTACTTATCCTATCAAGTGTTCAGAGGGAAAGAAAAATTTTTCTATCCTTCCATCATTGCTTTAGGCCTGGCAGGAGGCTTCAGGCAAGATTTAATCATTTATATGTTCCCATTATGGTTCTTTTGTGCTTTTTACCATAAAAGAGATCCAAATAGATTATTAAAAGCCATAATAGTACTGATTCCCTCTGTTTTAGCATGGGTTATTCCAACGATGATATTTTCAGGAGGTATTGAACAGTATTCCCAGGCTTCAAGCACATTATATAAAATAGCCTTCCCAAGATCATCAATACTCTTCGGATCGACTATTATTAATAAACTCACAGCAGTTGGTTCCTATGTTACATGGTTAGGGCTTGCTTTAACTTATTCAGGGATTATTATAATGGCACTGTTCACCAAATATGCAGGGAAAGGGCCAAAGCATGTATTCCGTGAAAATATGAAGGATTATAGAGTTATATTCCTTTTACTGTGGTTGTTACCTGCATCTATCATGTATTTACTTATACATATAGCTAAACCAGGATACATACTAGTATTCATACCAGTATTAGCCATTGTATTAGCATATTTTGTTAAAGAACTGTCTTACAGTTTAAGTTCCAGATTTAAGAGATACAGTCCCAAAAAATGTATTACAATAGTACTCTCATTAGTTCTTCTGTTTAATATAGCCTATTTTACAGTTCCATACGATATAAATGAAGAAAAACTGTGGGAAACTCCAATAAGCGATTTAGGTAATTTATCTATACAGGAAAAAGTTTTATGGGTATTAGATATGGGCTTTATGTCTACCCACGAAAAAATTAACGCTGATGACCAGAGTACTCAAACCTACCTAAATGCTATATCCAACGTGCCCGGCTCTAATTCCAGCAATACCATAATAGTCATAGGGGAAATTACCCGTGAGAATGAAGGATTTAATTGGAGAAAAGCAATGTATTACCTGCCGGATTATCAAGTTTATTATTTAATAGAAGCAGATCACTTTATAACTTCAGAGTGGTATGCTAAAAACCATACCAACACATGGCTAGCATCTAATATATTCAAAATCCCCGTTAATAGTTCCACAAAAAAAATAATATGGGTACTCAGTGATCAATCAGCATATTTCCCTCAGATAACATCACAAATTCCAGTGAAAACCATAAATCTACATGATGGTCTAAAATTGTACTATTCAGACATTAATAAAACTCAAATAAAGAACAATCAACTGGTGTTTAACGGACCGGAACAATATTAAACCGTTAGGAGCCTAAAATGAAATACGATCTTCACTCTCATTCAAAATATTCTTCAGATGGAATTCTTGATCCTAAAAAAATCATTAAAGTTGCCGTTAAAAAAGGACTAGATGGCATTGCAGTTACAGATCATAATACCTTAAAAGGAGGATTAGAGGCCAAAAAATATNNTATGAAACAGATGAGTTTAAGGTCATAGTCGGTTCAGAAGTAATGACAACTAAAGGAGAAGTAATTGGGCTATTTTTATCTGAAGAAATAAAATCTAATGACTTTTATGAAGTTATAGATGAAATTAAAGCTCAAAATGGCATAGTGGTCCTTCCCCACCCCTTTGATGAATGGAGACATGGCTCATTTCCAGATGAAAGCGACGTTAAATCTATAAATAGCATTGAGATACTTAATTCACGTTGCGTAAAAGATAAATATAATCAAAACGCTAGTAAATTTGCAAAAAAATATAAATTAGGTACAACTGGAGGAAGTGACGCCCATTTTGCAAATGAAATAGGACATGCAGGCATAATAGTCGAAACAGATGACATTTATGAAGCTATCTTGAAAAACAATTTACAGGTATTTGGTAAAAGATCAACCAGTTTGAATCATGTTTTAACGAAGATGTTGAAGACATGGAAAAAATATTTCTAATGATCAGGTGCTGAAGTATGGAAAATAACAAAGTTTGGCTAGTTATTCTATTTGCAGTTGTTGTTTATCTTATAATGGGAATATATGCAGATTTTGGAAGCCTGTTATCTGCAATTGAAAAATTTAACTGGGTATTTATTCCATTAATGCTCATCTTAGTTTTGATAGCCTATCTTATCCGTTTTTTAAAGTGGAGTCTTTTTTTAAAAAGCGCAGGCGTACATTTAAAACTTAAAGATAATTTATTTGTATTTTTCAGCGGAATGGGAATGATTATAACTCCTGCTAAAGTGGGAGAAATATGGAAAGGATGGTTAATAAGAGATATAAATGGGGAAAAACTGAGTAAAACTGTTCCAGTTGTAATTACTGATAGAGTTACAGATGTAATTGGGTTAGTTATACTTTCCCTGCTGGGAATTCTGTATTATAAAGAAGGAATATATATTTTAGCAGCTTTGCTTTTAATATTTGCAGCATTCTTTGTGGCCATAAGATCTGAAAAAATTTCAGGCATGTTAATTTCCGTACTTGAGAAAAGAGCAGGAAAATATTCTAAAGACATCAAAACCATGCATGCCACATTTTTACAGCTGATGCACCCCAAAAATATAGTAGGACTATCATTTTTAAGCGCTTTTGCATGGTTCTTTGAATGTCTGGCACTTTACTTTGTAATAATAGGATTCGGACAATCAATCAGTATTCTACTATCTACATTTGTATTCAGCTTTGCATCATTAATTGGTGCAATCAGTATGATTCCAGGAGGTCTTGGAATTGCAGAAGCTACAATTTCGGGAATGCTGCAGTACTTCGGATTAACATCAGTAGATTCTGTANNGCAGCTATAATAATAAGATTTGGAACACTCTGGTTTGGAGCAATTTTAGGGTTTTCAGTACATTTCATCTTTAAAAAGAGGATCATGGGAAAATAAATATAAATAGTTAAATTAGGAATAAAAATTATTATGAAGATTAAGTTTTCCAGCATATCAGCACATTTACCACTTATAGCCGCTGTTGCTGTGCTATGGATAACTATACTCATATTATTTAGAGAATCTATTTATTTAAATCACGGAATTTTCACATATGTACTTGATGATCCTTATATTCACATGGCAATGGCCAAAAATTTAATTTTACATGGAGTATGGGGTGTAGATAAATATGGCTTTACATCCTCTTCATCGTCCCCCCTGTGGATAATAGTGTTATCTCTAACCTATTTTTTGTTTGGAGTAAATTTATTCATTCCTTTCATATTAAATGTCATATTCGCCACAATTTTTATTTTCATAGCTTATTCCATATTTAGATATTATAAACTGCAGCCAGTGTACAACTTGATTTTTTTGCTTTTTTTAATATTTTTTACCCCAATTCCGGCACTGACATTTACAGGCATGGAACATCTCCTGCAAATAGTGCTTATTGTTTCATTTGCTTTTATAAGTACCTATATGCTTTTTGAAAGTAAATCAAGCAATTTAAAGTACATAACGCTCCTAATATTAGCAGCCCTAGTTGTTGCAGTCCGCTATGAAGATTTAATTATGGTTTTAATTATTGCGGCCATTTTTTTCATTAAAAGAGAATATTGGAAGTCCTTATCAATACTGGGTGCGAGTATGATCCCAGTATTTACATACGGATTATATTCTACTCTAAATGGATGGTTCTTCCTCCCCAATTCACTTATAACCAAAACCATTTTTGTGGAGGCTAAAACTCAACTCATCTCATTAAATGGAATAGTCCTGCTCGTGAATAATTTTTTAAATATTCAAAATTTATTTATATTTATTCCATTGATTTTAGCCATTGGACTATTGGTTTTCCGTTTCAGGGAAAAGAAGATTTTATGGAACGCTCCAAATATTCTACTTACCCTATTTATAGGCACGGCTACATTACATATGATTGCAGCGCGAACAGGTTGGTTCTACCGTTATGAAGCATATCTTATAGTTTTAGGAATTCTGGCAATTGCAATTGGTATAAATGAATATTTACCTTCAGTTTCAAAATGGGATAAAAAGTTAATCTCTAAAAATTTAACATTGATTCTCATAATATTCGTTTTATTCGTCTCCCTCGCGGGAAGAGGGTATTGCTCATTTAATGAGGTCCCTACAGCCACCCATAATATCTACGATCAGCAGTACCAGATGGGCCTGTTTATACAGAAGTATTATAAAGGAGATGCAGTTTCTTTAAATGATGTAGGTGCAGTAAATTATGTTACAGATATCAAATCGGTAGATCTACTGGGATTAAGTGGTTTAAACGTTTCTAAAGCAATTTTAAAGGAAAACTACACTATAAAAGACATTGATAATATTACGCGTCAAAACCATGTTAAAGTAATTATAGTCTATGAAGATTTATATAGAAAATATTTAACAGGAGGAATACCTTCTGATTGGATTAAAGTAGGGCAGTGGAAAATCACCAATAGAATAACCTGTTTTATGGACACCGTTTCTTTTTATGCAATTGATCCTCAAGATGCAAAGAATCTAACCAAAAATTTAAAGGAATTTTCTTCCCAATTACCTCCAGACGTTCAACAAAGCGGGAATTATATGAATAATTAAAGATAAAAGTATCCAGTACGCCATGAATTGAGTAGTACTTAATGAGGATTACCGAAAAATAAATTGTACATTAATTCAAAATTAAATTAACCAATAACTTAATACAGTTAAAATTTATGCACCACAGTGTGGCTTAATTTTAAGATGATCCCCATGTGATATACATTTAGGAAAAAGATATAGATAATAAAAACTGAAGTGAATAACATGTCAAAAGTCGCTTTACTTAAAACATCACCAGAAACAGTAATTGATGATTATTACAAATTAATGAACCTTACAGATTACCAAAAATCATTATCAAAACAGGATAAAACAGTTTTAAAGCTCAACCTTTCATGGACACTTTACTACCCTGCATGTTCAACTCCTCCATGGCAGCTAGAAGGAGTTCTGAATGCACTGAAAAAAGATGATTATAAAGATATTGTGGCTGTAGAGAACCAGACTGTGGTAACTCATCCATGGAAAGGGGCATATTACAATAAATGGTTACCTCTTTTAAATAACCATGAAATAGATTTTCAACCATTAACAGACGTAGAATGGAAAACTCATAAACCTAAATCGGAAATGCTAGCAATGAACGACATATTCGGCGAAGTGTTAGTCCCAAAAATGTTTTATGGTTCTAATGTAGTTCATTTCCCCACCGTAAAGACCCACGGCCATACCACAACTACTGGTGCTATGAAGAATGCTTTTGGCGGATTAATTCCAAAATACCGGCACCATGCCCATAAAAAGATACATGAAGTCCTTGTTGATTTACTGGCGATCCAAAAAGAAATCCACAAAGGAATCTTCTCAGTAATGGACGGAGGAGTTTGCGGAAACGGAGCCGGCCCAAGAACCATGGAACCATACTGTGGAAACATTATCCTTGCAAGTGAAGATCAGGTTGCAATTGATGCTGTTGCAGCTAAAATAATGGGCTTCGACCCGTTAAAAATAGATTATATCAAAACAGCACATGATAGAGGTCTTGGAACTGGTGATGTGGAGCAGATTGAAATAGTGGGAATGGATAAGGGAGATCTTAAAAATCTAAATTTCAAATTTGAAACAAGCAGAAGCCCAGTTGTAAAATGGGATCAAAGAATAAGAAAAAGCACCATGAATATCAAATGGCTGCACCACCTGCTATTCAACTCCCCAATATTTAAAACGTTTATTTTTGCATCTGAATTTTACCATGACAAACTCTGGTACCCTACAACAGGGAAAAAGAAAATAAACGAATACAAAAAAACGAACTGGGGACAACTATTCGATAAATATCCATACGGAGATTTTCCAGAGTATACAGAAATCAAAAACTGGGACCCATATTAATCCCAGTTAATTTATATATCCTTTAAAATCTATTTTTGAGTCATATTTAATATTATTTAAATTTTTATCCCCAATTAATGTATATTAATTCCAAATAGGGTTTCCACATACCATATTTAATCAATTTTTGGTTTTTATACTGTTTATATGAACATAGTTACCTGTCTAAACCATATTAAAGTTTTAAAGGTTATCTATTTAATCAAAAAATGACAATAATGATTATGGATCTTTACGATTTCAAAAAGCCAGAAAACACTGGTCCAAAAATGGAAGGAAAACCAAAAATAAATGAAATTAATGTTAAATCAGTCTTAAATAAGCATAAAAAGAGAGATACATGGTTTTTAAGTGATTATACATTAAATCCATATTATGGATGCTCAGTTAACTGCCTTTACTGTTATATTCGCGGGAGCCATTATGGGGGAAATATCACCCATAAAACATCTGCCAAAGCAAATGCTCCAGATGTCCTGGTAAAACAGCTTAAAAAAAGAGCAATAAATAAGGAATATGGCTTAATAGCCCTAGCAACGTCCAGTGAAGCTTATCCCCCAATAGAAAAAAAACTGAAATTAACAAGATCTATTCTCCAGATAATAAACAGGTTTAAATTCCCAGTTAGTATTTTAACCAAATCCACCCTTGTTTTAAGAGATATGGACATTTTAAAGAAGATCAATAAAAATGCAATTTTACCTGCTGACTTAAAACCTAAGTTAAAAGGAGGAGTCATAATATCTTTTTCTTTCTCCACTCCGGATGAAAAAATGGCCAGAATATTTGAACCCAATGCCCCAACACCTAAAGAAAGGCTTGAAACCATGAAAAAGTTTAAAGATGCAGGTTTTAAGGTCGGAGTATGTTACATGCCCGTCCTGCCATTTTTGTCTGATTCAGATAAGCAAATAGAGAAAATGGTTGTACTGGCTAAAAACTACGGGGCTGATTCAATTTTAACTGCAGGACTTACTTTATTTGGAGACGAAGCTAATGATTGTAAGACAGTTTATTATAAAATGATTGAAAGGAATTTCCCTGAAATCTTAGAAAAAACAAAGCGTTTATTTGGAGGTAATTTTTATCCTACTTCAAAATATCAAAAAGACCTTGCTGAAAGGGCAGATAAAATATGTAAAAAATATGAGATTAAAAACAGGTTTTAAATTGGATAATTAAGAAATTAGATTTATACAATATCTACTATAAAAAGTGATTAAATGAAACCAGACATAAGATTCGGCCCGGCAGGAAGACCCACAGGATACAAAGGTAAAACTACACAAGTTTGCGATTATATTAAGAAAATAGGGCTTGATGCTTTTGAGTATCAAGCTACTTACGGAGTTAGNNAACAGTCTGCACTTGAACTTGGCGAAAATGCAGCCAAAAATGATATCCTGGTTTCAATGCACGGCCCTTACTATATTAATTTATGCTCACAAAAAGAGGATACAATCAAAAAATCAATTGAAAGATTAGTTCAGTCTGCAAAAGCAGGAGAATGGATGAATTCATACAGAACAGTTTTTCACATGGGTTTTTATACAAAATATTCTCCAGAGGAAAGCATGAAAAAATGTAAAGATGCTATTTCTGAACTCTTAGAAAATATTGAAACACTTGGGATTAAAAATTACACCTTTGCACCAGAAACTACTGGCAAAAAGTCGCAGTTTGGATCACTTGACGAGCTGATAGAAATATGCATGTCTTTTGACAATTTTACTCCAACTGTAGACTTTGCACACCTGCATGCCCGGTCTGGAGGAATTATTAAAACCAAAGAGGATTATGCAAAGATATTTGATAAAATAGAAAATGAATTGAGTTTAAAATCACTTCACTGTCATTTTACAAAGATAGAATACACAGATGCCGGTGAAAAAAAACATCATATACTCGCTGATTCGAATTTTGGACCTCCACTTACTCCACTACTTGAATTAATTTCAGAAAATGGATTTAATGTCACTTTAATATGTGAAACTCCATATCTGGACATTGATGCATTGGAAATGAAAAAAGAATATGATAGTATTTTGAGAAAATAAAATAAAGTAACTGTCAACCAATAATTCTGCACCAAACCCAAAATGAAGTCATTTTTTCCATTTTTTATGCCCATAGGTTTATATACAATCTGAAGCTAAAGTTTTTATTCCTAATCATACATACCATACTATAAAGATGTATAAAACTAAACCAACTTACGAATTTTTATATACAAAAAAATTAATTTTAAAGATTATTATTAACGCTGGAAGGTGTATTAGTGAAATTTAACAACGTAACGCCCGATTCATATATAATAGAGAAAAAAGTACCTGCAAGTCAAAACGGGCCTAAAAAAGAAGCCAAGGTTGTTGTCCTGCAGTCGGTCGGCTATCCGTTCCTATGTAATCTGGTTGAAAATCCAAAAATAGAGATAGTTAATAAAGAACTTTTCGAACTCTATGCACAGGAACAATGGGAAGGATATGAAGTTTGTGAAGGATCTTTCCTCTTTGATCAAAAATTATTACCAGATTACGCATTTAAAATAATAAAAGCACATCCAAATAATTCCAAAATAAGTGAAAATACTTCAATATTCCTTATGGAAAATGAAGAAAAAGAGGAAATCAAAAAAATAGAAACTGACGTTAAAATGGATGATGTAATTGGCCAGGAACGTGCTAAAACAAAATGTAAGATAATAATGAAATATATACAAGAGCCCGAGAAATTTAAAGAGTGGGCACCTCGGAACGTCCTTTTCTATGGACAGCCAGGAACAGGAAAAACAATGCTTGCCAAATCCCTTTCCAACGAGCTTAACGTTCCATTATTTCTTATAAAAGCTACAAGGCTTATAGGAGAACACGTCGGAGATGGTGCAAGGCAAATACACGAACTTTTTGAAACTGCAGCTCAAGAATCTCCTTCAGTCATATTTATAGATGAAATGGACGCTATTGGACTTGATAGGAAATACCAGTCTCTCAGGGGAGATGTTTCAGAGGTTGTAAATGCATTACTTACCGAAATGGACGGAATAGACCAGAATTACGGTGTAGTTACCATCGGTGCAACAAACAATCCACATTTACTTGATTTTGCGATAAGAAGCCGTTTTGAAGAAGAAATAGAATTTGAAATCCCAAATAAAGATCAGAGACAACACATGCTTGAAAATTACATGAAAACTATGCCTGTTGAAATGAAAGTAGACATTAAAAGGCTGGCAAATGTGAGTAAAGGCATGTCTGGAAGGGATATAAAAGAAAGGTTATTAAAAACAGCACTCCATAAAGCAATTTCTGAAGATACTGATTCTGTAACATGGGAACATGTAGAATATGCCTTGAACTTATATAAAACTGAGAAAAACGAACCAAAACATATGTTTGCTTAATTAAATAAAATTTAAAGAATGTTTTTAACATATAAACATTCTAATTTTCCTTATTTTAAATAGATATTCCACTATTTTTTATCTTAGATATCCTAATTGGGAGTATTAATCCAAATATTGATAAACCTAATTATGCTATATTAGATACCGTGTACCAAAGGATGTTAAAATCATGAAAATACATGAAATACTAGTAAATTCAGCAAAATATCCATTATTAAATTTAAAATCACTTTTTTCACTTGGGTTTTTGATTTTAATTGGCAGTTTTTTGTTGAGCAGATATTTTGATTTTAACCAATTATTTGGGTACAAAATAGGCATTACAGGTACAATAATTATTATTTTGTTGAGTTTTTTGTTATTAAGCATTACTACTATCTTAGAATCAGGCTACACTTTCAGAATCATTGAAAAAAGTTTAACTGGGACCAAAAGCCCGCCTGAATTAAATAATTTCACATCTATGTTTAAACATGGGATTAATGAAATAATTATAGCAATTATATATTTCTTAATTCCCCTGATTATTTTCATTGTGATTCTGGACGCTGTATTTACCCAAATAAACTTTGGACTGCCGTCACTCTCTGAAAATATCATAATTATGCTTATAATCCTTTTAGCATTCTTATTATTCATTTTCGATGTCTTATTTACAGTAGCGATACCACATATGGCATTTAAGGGAGGTAAGTTCATAGAAGCATTTAACTTCCTAGAAATATTTAGAAAAATCAAGCAAATAGGCTTAAAAAAATTATTAATTGGATATATAATTGTGATTTTAGGATTAGTGGCATTTGGATGGCCAATACTGCAAGAAATAATAGAATCCTCAAATATATTTGGTTTTGTGATTGCAGAGCTCATAATTGCCCCTTATATCTTGATATTCTATGCAAGATTTACTGCACTTATCTACAAATCCCATTCTTCTTCAGGTATACATTAACTTCAATGTTAAACAATTATCCAGAAAAATGATCAGAGCCATTCTAATCTAAGAAATATATGAGCATTTGATCAGAGAATTGTAATTTTTACAATTATTTTAAAAACCGAAAAGCATATATAACAATCGTTATATAACAATTGTTACCAGAATTAAGGATAATTACTCATTTTCAAAATCAGTAGTTTCTATATATTAAATAAATGAATAATAAACGATCAAACAGGATCATATAAATAAAGGAGGTAAAATATGAAGTTTAACACAAAATCAGTCCATTCTGGAAGACAACCGTGTCCAGCAACAGGCGCAATTTCTACTCCAATATGGCAGACTTCCAATTTCGTCTTTGACGACTTAGGGAAGCCTAAAGAACATGATTACACCAGAACAAGTAATCCCACAAGAAAAGCATTAGAAGATGCACTTGCAGCACTTGAGGGAGGTAATGCAGGATTTGCATTTGCAAGCGGGATGGCTGCAATTACAACAGCTATACACCTCCTGAAAGCAGGCGACCATGTAATAGTTTGTGATGATTGTTATGGAGGGACTTATAGGCTCTTCGATCAAATAATGACTAAATTTGGGCTCGAATTTACATTTTTAAGGCTTGATGATGAGGAAAAAATCATAGATGCCATCAAACCAAATACTAAATTGATATGGACTGAAACCCCATCAAACCCATTACTTAACATTACAGATCTTGAAATGATTTCAAAAATTGCAAAAGAACATGAAATACTTACACTTACAGATAACACCTTTTCAAGCCCTTATTTCTTAAGGCCTATTGAATTTGGAATCGATCTTGTACTGCACTCCACAACAAAATACGTAAATGGGCACTGTGATGTAATTGGAGGTGCAATAGTTACTACAACAGATAAACTAGCGGAAGACGTCCATTTTCAGTTAAACGGACTTGGAACAGGTGAAGCACCTTTTGATGCATGGCTTGTTCTAAGAGGGTTGAAAACACTGCCCCTTAGAATGGAAAAACATGCTTCAAATGCCATAGCTGTTGCTGAATATCTACAAGATCATTCAAAGGTTAACGAAGTTTTCTATCCAGGACTTCCATCCCATAAAGGGCATGAAATTGCCAAAAAGCAAATGAAAGGATTTGGAGGAGTTGTATCCTTTAAAACCGATTCNNNNGGCGGAGCAGATTCACTTGTTGAACACGCAGCTACAATGAGCCATGCTTCAATGGGCGAAGAAGGCCGTAAAAATGCAGGAATTGGCGATGATCTAATTAGATTATCCATTGGGCTTGAAGATGCAGATGATCTAATTGAAGATTTAGACAAAGCACTTTCAAATGCTTAATTTCTTTA
>DADN01000144.1:299-5051 GCA_002509665.1 Methanobacterium sp. UBA8 | reverse complement strand
TAAAATATAACAATTGTTAACTTAGCAGTAGTTAACTTAAAAGATAGTTATCGTACTTGTTAAATATTTGCGAATTTATAGATTGATACAATAGATTTAAAATTGGTGATTCCATGAAAATAACTTTCTCAGATGGAAGCATTAAAGAACTCGATGTTCCAAATATTTCAGTTAAACATCTTCTAGAAAAACTTAATGTTAACCCCGTGGAAGTTGTAATAAAGAAAAATGATGAAGTAGTCTTTGAGGATGAAATACTCACCAGTAAAGACAATATCAAGGTTATAAATGTTGTATTCGGCGGTTAAACAAAACATATTATAAAATCCACTATTTCAAAACTGGAGGAATTTTAATGGATTATGATCTTATAATTGTAAGATATGGAGAAATAGGAGTTAAAAGCCCCAAAGTAAGGCGTAGATTTGAAAATAAACTCATATCTAACATAAAAACTAAATTAAACTGTAAAATAATTATAAATCAAGGACGGATATTTTTATATCCTGAAAACTTCGATGACGCATACGAAGTGTTGAGTAAAACACCAGGCGTAGTTTCATTTAGCCCAGTAGTATCTACCGAAACTGATTTTGATATTATTGAAGAAACNNGTATAGTCTCATTCAGCCCCGCAGTAGCTACAGAAACTGATTTTGACATTATCGAAGAAACCGTTAACAAATATGTAGAAAATTTAATATCTGAGGGTTCTTTCTCTCCAGAAAACTCATTTGCAATAAGATGCAGAAGAGTAGGAACACATGAATTTTCAAGCCATGAAATGGCAGGATTCTGCGGTTCAGTAGTAGTCAAAGCTACAGGTGCCCCTGTTGATTTAAGTAACCCCGATTTAGAGCTCTTTGTGGAAGTCAGAGATGACAAAACTTACATATACTATGAAAAGGTTCAAGGGATAGGAGGTCTCCCTATTGGAACACAGGGCAAAGTAATTTCACTCGTATCCGGAGGTATTGATTCACCAGTTGCTTCATTTTTAATGATGAAAAGAGGTGTTGAAGTTATAGTACTTCATTTCAATAATCATCCTTACACTGGAGGCTCTAATGAGAAGGTACTTAAAATTATTGACAAGCTCAATGAATATTCCCCATCTCCCCTTAAATATTATGAAGCCGGATATGGAGAGTATCTCCATAAGTGTATAGAAGAAGCACCTATTCGTTTAACATGTGTTTTATGCAAAAGCGGCATGTACAGAATTGCTGAAGAAATTGCTAAAGAAGAGGGTGCCCTTGCAATCGTTGATGGAAGCAGTTTAGGACAGGTTGCATCTCAAATTTTACCAAATATACTTGCAACAAGATACCCAACATCCATGCCAGTACTGAGTCCTTTAATTGGACTGGACAAACTCGAAATTGAGAAAATAGGAAGAAAAATTGGAACATTTGAAATTTCTATACTGCCTGCAGGCGGATGTACAGCAGTTCCACAGTATCCCGAGACAAATGCAAAGCTTGATCAGGTTTTAGAGGTACTGGAAGAAATTAATTTTGATGAGGAAGTTAAAAAGATTGTTTCTTCTATTAAAACTGAAGAATCATGAAAATATAAAATTAATTAAATTCCTTTAACTTCTATTTTTTAATATTTTTTTTAAATATTCTTGTTACATAAAACCCCGAGATATCTATTTTTGAGTTATAACCCCTCATGCACAAGACTTATATGTAACGATTGTTATATTAACGATTGTTAAGAAAAAAATGGGGATATTAAAAATGGAAATATTTTCAAAAATATCTGAAAAAGACGTAACAAAGGCAATTGTAGAAGGATTTGCCGAAGAATTTATAGAATACATTGAAAGTGACGTGATCATCGTTGGTGCAGGACCAAGTGGACTTGTAGCTGCTAAAAAACTCGCAGAAAACGGCGTTAAAACACTTATAATTGAAAGCAATAATTATCTCGGCGGAGGTTTCTGGATAGGCGGTTACCTCATGAACAAGCTAACTGTAAGGGCACCAGGTCAAAAAGTCTTTGACGAGATCGGAGTACCATACAAAGAAGTAAAAGAAGGATTATTCGTTGCAGACGGGCCTCATGCATGTTCTAAATTGATAGCAAGCGCTATGGATGCTGGAGCTAAAGTAATTAACATGACCAAGTTTGATGATGTTGTTGTTCGTGAAGGCCGTGTTAGCGGTACCGTTATAAACTGGACACCCGTTTCTGCACTTCCAAGGGCAATAACATGTGTTGACCCTGTTGCAATCGAATCCAAAATTGTAATAGACGCAACTGGACACGACGCAGTAGTTGTAAAATCATTAGAAGAACGCGGCCTTGTAGATATCGCAGGATTCGATGGAATGTGGGTTGAAAAATCAGAAGACGCTATCATTGAAAACACCAAAGAAGTTTACCCAGGACTATATGTAACTGGTATGTCTGTTGCTACCACCTTCGGTCAGCCCCGAATGGGCCCTACCTTCGGAGGAATGCTTTTATCCGGTGAAAAAGTTGCTGAACTGATTATAGAAAAACTAAAAGGCGACCAGGATACTAAAACAGGTGAAGCGGCAACAATCAGCAAATAAATTGGATATAACCTGGCTTAATGCCATTAACTTTTTATTTTTTTTAAATTGTTAAATCAAAACACACACAAGTCTTATTTTTACAACGGTTGATATCATGGCAGGCATAATTATAGCAGTTTGCACAAGTGAAAAGAAACAGACAAAAAAAATAAACGTTGAAGATGCATGTCTTAAAGAGAACTACGGCATTACTGGTGATGCTCACAGCAGCTCAAATACACACAGGCAGATCAGCTTACTTGCAATTGAAAGTATCAATAAAATGAGAGACCTGGGGCTGAATGTGAATCCCGGAGATTTTGCTGAAAATCTAACTACAGAAGGAATCGATCTTGTGTCGCTACCTGTAGGTACAAATATATCGGTAGGAGAAGAAGTGGTTCTTGAGATAACTCAAATCGGCAAGGAATGCCATACCCGCTGCGCTATTTATCAGCAAGCTGGTGACTGTATAATGCCAAAAGAAGGTATTTTTGCAAGAGTTTTAACTGGTGGAAGGGTAAAAATAGGAGATAAAATAAAAATAGTTTAAAAAGAGGAAATTTTTTATTTACCACAAGAGCAAATATCTTTACATCCATCTTCAGGTTTCTTTTCACCTATCTTTTCCTTGTAATTGTCAATTGCAGCGTGTAATGCATCTGCAGCAAGGTTTGAGCAATGCATCTTAACTGGTGGAAGACCTTCAAGCTCATTTGCAACATCATTTCTTGTAATTTCCAGCGCTTCTTCGATTGTTTTTCCAACTGCCATTTCTGTTATCATACTGCTTGTTGCAATAGCTGCACCGCAGCCAAATGTTTTGAACTTAACATCCTCAATAACGTTATCTTTAACTTTAATATAAATTGTCATTAGATCTCCGCAGGTAGGGTTTCCTACAGTTCCAACACCATCTGCATCTTCTATTTCACCAACATTCCTTGGATTTTGAAAATGGTCCATTACTTTGTCACTATACATATAATCAACCTCACTACACCTAAATTAATTTATTCTCTCCTTTCTGCTCCAGGTATCTCGCACCAAAGCGGAGAAAGTTTTCTAAGGGTTCCAACTACTTCTTTAACTGCAGTTATAACATAATCTACTTCTTCTTCTGTATTTTCTTTTCCAAGTGTTAAACGTAGAGATCCATGTGCTTCAACATGTTCTAAACCAAGTGCTATTAAAACATGTGAAGGTTCTAAACTCTTTGAAGAACATGCAGAACCAGTTGAAGCAGCTATTCCTTTTGAATCAAGGTGCAATACCAATGATTCACCTTCGATGCCTGTAAATCTTACATTTACATTGTTTGGAAGCCTTTTTGTTCTATGTCCATCCAGGTAAGATTGTTCTATTGAATCCAGTATTCCATCTATTAATTTGTCCCTTAAATTTGTTATATATTTCGTATTATCCTGAAGGTTTTTTTCTGCAAGTTCGCATGCTTTACCAAGTCCAACGATTCCTGAAACGTTTTCTGTTCCTGGCCTTAATCCTTTTTCATGCCCTCCCCCATGAATTATGGGTTCTAATCTAACTCCTTTTTTAACATATAATGCTCCAATTCCCTTTGGGCCATAAACTTTATGCGCTGAAAGTGACAACATGTCAACATTCAGTTCTTCCACGTTCACTGGAATTTTACCAACGGTCTGTACAGCGTCAGTGTGGAAATAAATTTTATTTTCCCTTGCTATCTTACCAATTTCTGATATCGGCTGGATAGTCCCAATTTCATTGTTAGCATGCATGATTGTAATAAGAATAGTTTTGTCAGTTATCGCATCTTCCAGATCAGATACTCTGACAATTCCTTCTTCATAAACTGGAAGATAAGTAACCTCAAATCCATTTTTTTCTAAATATTTACATGTTTCCCTTACTGCAGGGTGTTCTATAGCACTTGTAATTATGTGATTTCCCTTATTTTTCAGGCGGTATGCTGTACCTTTAATGGCAATGTTATCTGATTCAGTACCCCCACTTGTAAAAATAACTTCTTCAGGTTTTGCTCCTATCAAAGATGCAACCTGTTCCCTTGCAGCTTCCATAGCTTTTCTTGCATCTCTACCCCTCGAGTATAGAGTAGATGCATTTCCAAAATTATCAACAAAATAAGGCTTCATTGCCTCAAATACTTCTGGATCAACTGGTGATGTAGCTGAATGATCCATATAAATCATTATTTCACCTC
>DADN01000144.1:0-251 GCA_002509665.1 Methanobacterium sp. UBA8 | reverse complement strand
ATATATGAAATTTAATTATGTTAAATTTTTTCAATCCTTAAATCATATATTAATATAAGCTTTTGTTGTTTTTACATTCAATTTTACATTCAAAACATTTTTCAAAAGGATCCTGAGCTATCAATGTGCTGATGTGATCAGTTGTTATAATTCCAATAACTTTTCCATCATCATCCGTAACTGGAAGCGATGAAATATTGTTAGCCCTCATTTTCTCAGCTGCCAGCTCTATTTGATCCTCAGGTTTAACT
>DADN01000299.1:21086-32886 GCA_002509665.1 Methanobacterium sp. UBA8 | reverse complement strand
TTCAATACATAACTTGAAGCATTACCACTGTATGCAGGTAATTTATATAGTGTAAAATTTGCAGTGCCATATAGAGTATTTGGATCAATTGCGTTAGGACTTACATTCACTTTTTGAGTGTAAGAAATATAACCTAACTTACTTGCAGTAACTTTGAATGCTTTATCAGAACTGGTAAAGTTCAGAGTATATGCACCATTTGCTCCAGTTGTTGTTTCAGCTAAAAGACTACCCCCAGTAGTCTCAGCCCTAATTGAAACTCCAGCTAATCCAGAATTTGATGGGCTCTCTATAACCTTACCTGAAATTACAGGATCTAAAGCATTACTTGCATTAAATGAAGCAACACTAGAATTAACATCAGTTGTTGCATTGGTCGTATTTGCTGCAGAAGCTGTACTACAAAGTATTATTGCAAGGAATAACACTGTAAACAAAAATACTCCATGTTTTTTACTATATTTCACCTAATTTCACCTCCTCTCATAATTCATTTATTTTATTTCATATGTTCACCCATTAATTAATAGACTATAATATCACCTCTAAATGGTTTGTAGGTAATTATAGCGCTATTAACCGCTATTATAGGTGAAATTAATTCATTAATTGTTGATTCTAATAAAATATTCATGGAAATTAACTCCTGGCTTTTAAAACTTAGTATAGTCCAAATATAAGATAGTCTAAATTAATATAATTTCTTATTATGTTCTTACCGGCCAGTTTGTTCTTTCCACTATAAAAAGGTTTCTACAGGTTTGAATAATTCAATATATACCAAACATTATGGTCTGTTCAATCTAATTGAAACTAATAGAACTTTCTAAAAATAAAAAACAATTTTTATTATATAATTTGAAAATATGAAGTTTAATATCACTTTGTAATAAAAACATAATATAATAAATATTTTATTAAAATATAGATTATATAAAGCCCATTAAATAGTATAAATAGTTTATTAGACCCATTAAAATTATAGATATATAATTTAAAAGTATTGTTTATATTAAATTATAGAATAACCCATATTCACAATGTATTATATAAATAAATGTTAATAATTTGTTTTAATACAAATAAAAGATATTATAATATGTTATTAATCAATAAGTTAACAAAATTGTTCTAATCGATGGAAACAATTGTTATATGTCCCTAAAAATTATATACCAGATTTACACTATTTAATTATATGGCAAAAACATCTGATTATGTACAATTATATATGACTCCAGAGGGACCCAAGATAATTGAGTCTGCCACTAAAACTAAAATATTATCACTTCTTGAAGAAAAAGATCTTTATTTTGATGAAATCCTTGCCAAAACAGGTAAATCCAAACCCACTCTCTCAAATCATCTAAAAGTACTGGAAGATAGAGGTTTAATTGGATCAAAAAGTGATCCTTACGATAAACGAAAGAAACTATTTTATATTAAAGCAAAGCAGTATGTTGAATTATCTACAGATATAAAATTAAATATCAATCTAAAAAACTACTTTAAGAATTGTTTTACTCAACTTGAAAATCCAGTTGATTTTTATGCATTATCCCTGCGAAGTATTAGATTTTTTTTAAGTAACAACGGCATTGACATAGATCCATTACTAGTTAATATAGGAAATTTTATGGGTGAATCAATGTATGAGCAAGTTCAATCCCCTAAGACTAAAAATTTAGTTGAGAATATGGCTATTTTTTTCAATAAATTTGAAGCNNCTATTTTTTTCAATAAATTCGAAGCAGGAAATATCAAATTAATAAGCGAAAATCCCTTAACTATTCGTATCGACGATAATTTCGAATGCAAAGACATGGTTAATACGGGAACCCCCAATTGTGCAATTGCTAAAGGGTCCTTCGAGTCTATTTTCTCCATTCATTTCCAATCTGAAGTTTCAATTGATGAAATTAAATGTGTTGCTAAAGGAGATGAATACTGCTCCTTTGTTATAAAAAAGTTAGATAAAAAAATAAATTCACCTGTAAAAGGATCAATAGAATTTATTTAAACAAATTAGATATTAATTTTAATTTATACCTCAATTAAGTTAACACGCTGCATCGTTAGGTCCATAACTATGCGCTGTTAAATCATGAGAGTTAGGATCGGATTTTAATCCAGTCCTAATTCTCTTAATTTAAACTATTATTTTTTTATACTTTTCAAGATTTAGCAGGTGAAAAACCCATATACAATTTACAATTAGGTGAAAAGCTACGTTGTCTTAAAAAAGTTAATATTTACAATAACTTGATAACAAAGCAATATCAACAAAAATGATATTCAAAATCATCTTAAAAACATATTAAACATTTTTAACCATAATATCACATAAATGTGAAATCCGTATGTATACAATGCACTTTTAAAATCTTAAATAACGTCTTTTTAATACATGCATATCTTATACCATCTTAAAATCTAATATTAAGTTTTAAAGTCTTTAATACCTTCCATTTTTGCCAATCGAGCTTTTATAAATAAAATAGATGTCTGACAAAAGGTTTATTAATAAGTTAATTTAATAATAAATTAAAAATTAATAGGAGATTGAAGAAGATCTCATTTAAGATTTTCTGAACTTTCGAAAATCGAAGCCTGCAAATCCCTAAAAAATCTACGATTTTTTGGGCCGGCAAAAACTACGTTTTTGTGGCCGAGGAAATTGCATTTCCTCCGGCAAAGAAAAATGTTGTCAAAATTTTCAATTTTGACACAGCGAAAATCAAAGATTTTTCGCATGCTATGCATTTTTCTCCAGCTCCCGATTTGTGGTGTCAAAACTTTCAGTTTTGACAGCATGAAAAAATCTTCGATTTTTGAGGATTTTAAGGGCTCCTAAATTTTTTTGATAAAAAAATGGAGGTGATTAAATGGCAATTAAAAGCATCTTTAAACTAGCAATAATAACTATCTTAATAATAACAATCTTAAACTGCGCTTATGCGGATACAGGGCCAAGCATAGGGGAAAATCAGGCTAAAACAATAGCACAAAATTATTTAAATTCCAATAACTTACCCTACACTGCAGTAACTCCTAACGGGAACATCTGGTATTACTATGTTAAAAATACCAAAACTGGAGAAAAAGAATGGATATCCATTAACACATTCATTCACGATGACCCCGAATTTGGTGGACATGGCATATACAAAAAAGTTTTCGATAATATGTATGGAGTATGGCTTGTACAAGTTAACAGCAGGGATGGGAAAAATACAGGAACGATCTACATTGATGGAGAAACTGGTAAAATTCTAAAAGTTACAGTACCAAAAAAGTCCCAGACCAAAGATTTATCCAAAACAACCGAAAATACTGCACTAAAAAACACAACTAATAGGACCAATGCAACCAGTCAGACTTTCCCTGAATCAAACAGTAAATCCGCGTCCTCAGGCGTTAATACAGGAATATTTGGTATAATCGCTTTAATTATTGCAATAGGTGCTGGCTATTTCATGTATACCAGAATATGAGGTTTAAAACCTCTATTTACTTTTTTAGGAGCAAATAAGATGAATTTTAAAAAAATATTTATTCCCATCATAATCTTTATATTTATTATATCTCTTTTATTGATAAATTCAAATGTTAATGGTAAATCTTCGGATTTATCCTTAGTATCAGATGTAAACTACATTTCACAGGAAATAGGGCCTAGACCTGCAGGATCTGAAAATGAAAATAAAACTGCCCAGTATCTCAAATCAAAACTCAATAGTTATGGAGTTAAAACCGAAGTTCAATCATTTAAATATTATTCAATGTACTCAAAAAGTGTTAAAAGCTCTGAAAATGTCATAGGCACGATAAATGGAACATCTCCTAAACAGATCATAATATGTGCAGATTTAGATACAGTGAAAGATAAAAATACGGGTAATTACACGGAAGGAGCTAATGATGATGTAACGTCGCTTGCAGTTCTAATAGGACTTTCAAAGGAATATCAACATGAAAAACCTTATTTTACCATTAAATTAATAGGTTTTGGAGCGGGTGAAGATCCATATACTCTTCCAGTTAATGCAAGTCCAAGAACCAGCCTAAATTCAGAGGAATACAACAAAATTATGTACATACCTTACTTAATAGGCGCAAGATCCTATCTTCTTGAAAACCAGAATTCAATTAACAACACTGTTGCTGTTATAAGCTTAGAGGCTGTTGGCGAAGGTAGTCCATGCTTTGTGAGTCAAGATTCGTTTGCTGAAAATAATCAATCATTTGTAAATTTTCTAGTTTTCAATGCCAGAATTAATGGATTTAATGCTGAAAAAATTGACTTTATGACTTATGAAGAGCCTCAAGGTAGAGATGACCCCATCAGCCACATTTATTTGCCTTTTTCCTACGCAAATATTCCCTCAACGTTTTTAACATGTCTGAAAAATCCAAACGTCAACTCTTCAACCCACAATAATAGTGAAATGCCTGGCTATCTTACAGTGAACGACAATTATGAAAATCTGGTGAAAAATAACGGCGGCGAAGAAGGACTAGAGAAGCATCTAAATAACGTTTTAAACCTGATCAAAACATGCATAACTAATATAAACCAATTTTACGTTGCAAAAAATATTCCAGTAACTTAATAACGCATATATAAAAATTTCCACATCTTAATCTATTTAATCTTTATTTTTTTATAGATATTCTCATTTAAGTAAAAAAAATAGTGATTTAAAGATAATATTTATTACCAATTAAATTCAATGATAACCCAAAGATAAATGGGGGTTCGATGGCATTGAAAAATATCTTTAAAATATTTTTAATAACTTTTTTTATAATGGGAATTTTAAATTTTGCCTATGCTGATTCAGGGCCTACTATTGGTGCTAATCAAGCTAAAACAATAGCTCAAAACTATCTAAATGCACATAATTTACCTTACACTGCAGTAACTCCGGGTTGGGATGATTGGAAAACTAAGGTAAAAGATACAANNTAAAATGGATACCTCAAAGCGAAGCCAAAGGAGACAGCCCTGATTTTGGTGGACCTGGTAGATATGATTGGATTGCAGGCTATAATTCTTCATGGGTCGTGCAAGTCAATGATAAAAATGGAAAAAACGTTGGAAGAATCTATATAGATTCAGAAAATGGTAATGTTCTAAAAGCAATTTTAGATCCTGTATCCACAGGTAACAAAAACCAATCAACATCAAACAATGCAACTAACGCTGTTAATCCGACAAATACAACCAATCAAGCTTCTCAAGGGCAAACAAACAACACAGGGCTTATACTTGGCGTGATCATTCTACTTATCGTAGTAGGTGTCGGTTACTGGATGTATAGTAGAAGAGGTTAAATCCTCATATCAACTCTTTTTACAAGATTATCTAATTTGGATGTGTTAATTTCAATTTCAGATTCTAAATCTTACTATTTAACGTTGCCTGTATGAATACCGCTTGAAAACTCATCATATTCCATTATTAGGTCAAAATAATTCAAATGATTAATAAATCTTTTTTTCAGATATATAACCTCAATACTATTTTAAAATAAGGCTAAATAGCCATAAGCTCCATTCATCGATTTTAATTAAGTATGCTCCTGTAAATATAAATAATCATTTAACAGGAAACTTTATTAATGGAGTAAGTTAACACTAACTTAACAAATCCAAAGGAATGAATTCAATGACACTTAAATATATTTTAAAAATATTTTTAATAGTAATTTTTGCAATAGGAACTTTAAATTTTGTTTATGCTAATGGAGGACCAGTAGTTGGTGAAAATCAAGCCAAATCATCTGCTCAAAGCTATTTAAACTCCCATGATCTACCTTACTCCGCCATTACTCCCGGATGGGATGATTTAAAAGTTAAAGTAAAGGATACCCAAAGTGGAGAGGTTAAATGGATACCTGTAGCTGTAGCTGATGAAGATCAGTTTAATTCCAGCGAAAAAACTAGATATGAGATAATTGATGCTTATCCTGTCTGGATGATACAGATCAATGATAAAAATGGTAGAAATGTTGGACAAATCCGTGTAGATTGTAATACTGGAGAAATCCTGAAAGTAAATGTAGATCCAGCACCCATAACTAGCCAAAAACAATCAAAACCAGCTAATTTTACCCATGCAGCCAACACTACTGCATCAATTCCTTCAGAACCATCAAGTAGTACTATTGGATTTATAATTGGCGCGATTATTCTAATTATTGTTTTAGGTACTGGTTACTGGGCATATGGTAAAAGAGGTTAATCCTCTTTTAACTTTTTAAAATAAAAATAATGTTTTATTTCTTTATTCACTAAAACTAACCCGTTCAAACTTCTCCAGCTTATCTAAAGGCTTAGTTGCATCTACTCCAATTTTAGTAGTAGTACCATCAGGCTTTGCACAAGGATCAAGCGAAGAACCTCTAGCTCCTGGAACTATCATGATATCATCATCACCTTTAACACGTGTTGCAATAGCGTATTCAAGATCTTCAGGGTCAAATATGTCAACATCTTCATCTACTACAATAGCATGTTTCAAAGATGGATGAGCCGCAAGCGCTGCCATTAATACATTTTTACCGTCACCCTGAGTTTGTTTCTTTATAGAAACTGCAGCATGAAGCCAGCAACAACCCCCTTCAGTTAAAACAACGTTCTGAACAGTTGGAACTGTGTTTAAGACAGCGTTATAAATCCTTGGTTCCTGTGGAAGCCCTTGTAAAAGCCTGTGTTCAAATCCAGCAGGCATTATAGCATGATAAAATGGATCTTCCTTGTAATGGATTTTATTAAGTTTTATAATTGGTTCATCCCTTACAACATCATAAGTGTCTGTTAAATCTACAAATGGACCTTCAGGTTCTCTTTCATGGGGTAAAATTTTACCTTCCATTATTATTTCAGCATCTGGCACGTCTAAATCAACAGATTCACACTTTATAAGCTTCAAATCCCCGTTATGGAAATTATTTGCAACTTCAAGCTCATCTGTTGTAATTGGAACAGAAGTGGTTGTTGCAAGAAGTGTTGCAGGATGCATACCTACTGCAATAGCAATATCAAGCGGTTTATCCATTTCTTCCGCTTTTTTATAGTAAGTATAAAGATTTCTTGGGACTATTCGTATTCCCAGCTTATCCTTTCCAGAAACAAGCATTCTATGAATTGAAGCATTTCTTATTCCAGTTTCCGGATCTTTTGCTATTACAACTCCAGCAGTCATATAAGCCCCGCCGTCTTTTTTGTAGTAAGTCGGTACTGGAATTTTACTTAAATCTGGTTCTTTTTGAGTATTGAAGTTTTCTTTGACATTTTCAACATTTTTAATATGCATAGGGTTTTCTGTGGCCTTCATTATTCTTTTTGTAATTTCAGGTACTGTAACTGAAATTCCACGTGCAATTTTATCCCTAGTGTTGCAAATACCCGATATGATCTTCATATCATATCCTTTAACATTTTCAAAGATCAGTACATCCTTTGGATGTTCCCTTAAAATCTTTGCGACTTCATATTCAGCAGATACTTCCTTCTCAATCTTTATAACCTTAAAACCTTCTTCAAGAACCTTCAAAAATTCTCTCATAACTACCAACCCATGAATTTAATTACCAAAAATCGCTGCCACAATCATTATAATTACAATAACTGCAATTCCTAACCATATTTGATTTACAGAACATCTACAACCACTTGTTTGACAAGTATTAACGCGTTTCTCATCTTTTTCCTTCATTTTTATCCCTAAAGGGTTTTATTCATAAATTACAATTTACTCAATATTCCCTTTAAACCGTATTATATCCGCTTCAACACTCTTATTTGTGATTCCAAGCATTTCAGCAGCCAAAATAGCGGCATTTCCCCCGTTATCTATTCCCACTGTTGCAACAGGTACTCCCGGAGGCATGTTAACCATTGAAAGCAAGGCATCCATCCCATCAAGTCTAATTGAACATGGGACTCCTATAACTGGTTTTTCTGTATAAGCTACAATAGCTCCTGTAACGTGTGCTGATAGTCCAGTTAAAGCTATGAAAAGTTTAGCATTTTTAACCTTCTTTAACTGGTCTTCAAACTTTTTAGAATGTCTTACAGGAGATATGACACTGAAATCATAGGATACATCCATTTTATCCAGGAAATTAGTGGTTTTCCTGGCAAATTTAATATCTGAATGGCTTCCAGCAATTACTGCCACATCTAGATCTTCATATGAATCCAATTCTTGTTCTTCAGCGGAATCATCGTTTTTAAATTCCTGAGCATCAAATGAGAATGGTGAATAATAATTACCATTAACCTTTTCAAGAAGTTTTCTTTCATCTTCATTCACTTTTTCAAAGAATGAACTCCTCATTGATGAAACTCTTTTTCTTACTTCTTCATCATGAATTCCAATTATCTGTGCGGCAAGCAGTGCTCCGTTGTCCCCTCGATCTATTCCAACGGTAGCAACCGGTGCTCCAAATGGCATTTGAACTGAGGCGTAAAGCGCGTCAAGCCCTGCTACTTTAACATCTACGGGCACTCCCACAACGGGTTTATGAGTATTTGCGGCTATTATCCCGGGTAAGTGGGCCGAAAGTCCAGCAATTCCCATAAATACTTCTATTCCGCTTTTAGTAGATTCTGTTACAATTTTTTTAACTTTTTCGTGCGTTCTGTGTGCTGAAGCTACTTTAATATCATAAGGAATACATAATGTTTCCAATATATCTATAGCCTTTTTTGCTATAGAGAAATCAGATGAGCTTCCCAGTAGTATCATAACTCTTGGTTTCATTTTACACCTTCAAATATCTAACATTAATTTTTTTTACAATGAAAATAAGAAATTTTCATATGTGAGAAAGTAAATAGGTATTTCAGATATTTCAATATAACCCGCATTATTTATAAAATTTGATACGATATTCAATTATGTAAAATTTGAGGTGTACGTTTTGTCATGGTTTATCCTACTTTTCGTCTTACTAATGGCATCCATCAAAAACAGAGGTTTAGAAACAAAAATGACAGTATCTATCGTAATTCCAGCCTATAATGAATCTAAAACTATAGAAAAAGTGATCAATGTTATAAATAGTTTAGATTGCGTCAATGAAATAATTGTTGTCGATGACGGATCCTTAGATGATACCGCAAGTGTTGCGCAAAAAGCAGGGGCAACTGTTATACTCCATTCTAAAAACAAAGGAAAAGGCGCAGCCATAAAAACTGGTTTTGAAAATTCAACTGGAGATATAGTTGCATTCATTGATGCGGATTTAAAAAATTTAACTGCAAGACAAGTGGAAAAGATCATCAGCCCTATCTTAGATGGGAAAGCAGACTTAACTAAGACCAAATTTAAAAGGAAAGCAGGAAGAGTAACAGAACTAACCGCAAAACCGCTGCTAAACTTCTTTTTCCCAGAACTTAAGTATGATCAACCTTTAAGCGGCCAATTTGCAGCAAAAAGAAGTTTTTTAAGTAAGATAAAATTCGAAGAAGACTATGGAGTAGATATTGGAATTGTATTAGATGCTGATGTTAGAGGAATGAGGATAAAAGAAGTTGACATAGGTGAAATCGAACATGTCCATTCATCCATTGAAGGCCTAAACAAGATGGCTAATGAAGTTGTAAGGACTATTGTAGACCGTGCGATGTCCTACGGCAGATTTTCCATGATGGATGACCTGGGAAAAAACATAAGAATGGCAATTTTAGGACTTTCACTTATAACTTTAGGGCTTTTCTCTATATTTTTCGTTAACAAAATTCCAATGGACATAGGATTAGTAATCTTAGTATCAGGGCTAATAATTGCCGTTTATTATGGCGTACTTCTCGTTAAAAGGACAGCAAATATTCTTTCAAAATCCAGTGGAAGACTTCCCACGTTAAAGTCATTAATTTATATGCACTTTCCAATTCTTATTTCTGGATTGATACTGTTGACTATGATATCCACATTTGTAGGATATGTAAGCATAGATGATGGGACAATATCAATACAGCCAGCTTCAGGCAATCTCGTACTAATAGGTCCTACTGGTTTACAATTAGAGTCAAGAGGACCATATACTGTAGATAGCGCCCTTGAGAATGAATATAGTATCTTCAGGGTTCCATCAAGTGCTATGAAAACATTAGGCTTGAATTATGGAGATTCCATATATATATTCAACAAAAAATACACTACACGCCCAACCATACAGGGAGAAGATCTTATATTAAGAATGCCAAGAGATGCACGAACATATCTCGGAGTGAATACAAGAACAGTTATATTAGACAGCAATCTTAGAAATATATTCAATAATTTATATGTTGAAAGATCTCTGCCAGTACAGGGAAATATTAGCAATTTATCCATTACAGAAGGAGCTGTAATTAAATCAGACTATCAAAATGGTAGAATAGTAAATATATATGTTGATAACCAGGAAGTTGCAACAACATCAGGAGTCCTCAAAGATGGAACTTACAGTATCTACATAAATAACATGAAGGACCGTACTATTTATATCAATAACGATGCTAAAGATGCTACTACCCTTTACTGGGGCAATCACACAATAAAAATAGAAATTGGAGGGCAAACTAACTCTAATTTTGAATTTGCAACATCAGATCGAGGTAAATTTTTAAATATATTTTTAAGTAAATGAGATTCTAAACTCATTTACTTTTGAAAAATCAATAATAAACTTTTACAGCTTCTTTTATATCATTATAAAGTCCAAGCGCTGCAAGAGCTCCTATTTTACCATGAGAACCTGTAACTTCAATAAGTTCTATTCCAAGTTCTTTTGCAGTTTTTTCAGCCTCTTCAAGCGACATCATTGACTGTTTAGTTGCCATTGAATACTCCCTAAGTTTTTCAGGAATTTTAATGCCGTCTAAAATTGCCATTGAAGTCTTTTGAGATAAGGTACTCTCTTTAAATAGTTCCCGTGCTTCTTCAATTAATTTATCTCGTTCACCGGGTTTAACAGCGAAAACAAGTGCTATAGCAACACAGTTTTGAGTTTTGTTTGGGTTATGAGGATATAATTGCACAATAACGTGATTTATATATTCAAATCCCCTTTTACTTAATTCAACTCCGACGTTATGAGCTAATGTCCATGTAGCTCCTTTTTCCTTAGTATCAGTATCATCAATTCCAATTACAACTTTCTGAAGTTTAGGAGTTACAACTGCAGCCCTTCCAACTTTTGAGCCGCCCCCAATATCATAAAGTTCAACTCTTTTAACTCCCTCTGCCATTCCCCGGCACATTGCAGATCCAACACCTGCTCCTGCCAGGCCAGCATGGGTTACTTTAACTTCATCCCCTTCAACAGATACTTCTTCGATCCCTGCAGCAGAAAAACTTGCTTTAAGGTTTAAATCTGTTTTTCCAACCTCTACAAGATAAGTATGTTTATTTCCATCTCTTTCTGCACTTTTTACCAGATCACTTGACCTTTCATATTGATAGACCATCCACTCTGAGCCTCCAATACACGGATGATATTCAACAATTTCTACCATGTCCTCATCAACCATGGTTAAAACTTTTTTATATGGGGCTACCCATGGGTCTTTAAATCTTTCTTTTAAGTCGTCGGGGGTTAATATTTCCATTTAANNAATCACCTTTAAGCTAATTTAAATAATTTTGCTTGGTTTTATAGTTAATTGATTACAAATAATAACTTACAGGAAAATCCACTAACTCCTGTTACATCCTGTAAACTTACTTATAATCAAGGTGCACTGTTTTGAATTTACTGCCATGTAATATATTAATTTTGGATTTTCAAATTGATCATATATC
>DADN01000299.1:20866-21065 GCA_002509665.1 Methanobacterium sp. UBA8 | reverse complement strand
TTTACTATTTAATATGATAAAGTAATTATAAATATTTGAATCCATATTACAACACGTAAATTGTATGAAAACTCATTTAAATAAACAAATGCAACTAAAATTGTAAATAACATTGAAAAATAGTAATATTTAGAATTTAGAAAAAATACTTCATTGAACAATTAAAAAAAATAAGAAAAAACCCTGCAGAAATTCATAG
>DADN01000299.1:11123-20792 GCA_002509665.1 Methanobacterium sp. UBA8 | reverse complement strand
ATTTTCGAGCGGATTATTTTAATCTTTCACACATTTTAACAGCTGCTTCAACAGCACGTTTTCCATATTCAACACGTTGATGAGCTTCTAAACGTGTCATGCCTGGGCCGGAAATTCCTAAACCAACTGGTTTATTGTATTCAAGTGCTAAATCTGCAATTTTACGTGATGCGTGCTGTACAACTATCTCATCATGTGAAGTTGCACCTTCTATAACTGCCCCAAGTGTTACAACTGCATCAATATCATCTCTTTCTAGAAGTTTCTTAATTGCAAGCGGCATATCAAATACACCAGGTACGGTAATTATTTCTGTTATTTCAGAATCTAAAAATTTAGCATGTTCTTTAGCTAATTCCAGCATCATATGAGTTATATCATAATTAAATTCGGCTACTACGGCTCCTAATCTGACTTTTACCATTATTTTTCCTCCATTTCAAGTATAACTAATCTCAAAATTTTGTGAAATAAATAAGAATTCATTTAAAATGAACCTATTCTATCATACATATAGTATTTAACTATTGATTTAATTATATTGCACTTAATACAGCAATTGCAACAACCCATACCACCATTATTACAATTATAAATATTGCTATGGCTCTTGTTCTATCCATATTTTAACCTCCTGCAAATTTAGATATCTCTCCAACAGTTTCTGCCAATATATCAATCTCTTCTTTAGTATTATAATAATGAACAGATGCTCTAACAGTTCCGCCAAGTTTATCTGCACCTATATGTTTTATTGCAGGAATTGCACAGTGATAACCGCTTCTTACACATATATCCTTAAGTTCATCCAGTATTTTAGCAACATCATGAGAATTCATACCTTCCACATTGAAAGCAACTATTCCATGAATATTATCTGGATTACCATAACATATCGTATTATCTATGCTATTAATTGCATCAAACATATATTCTGTAAGTTTTGCGCTGTGTTTTTCAATATTTTCAATCCCAATATTCGTCACATAATTTACAGCTTCTCCAAGGCCAATGATACCCGCTATGTTTTGAGTGCCTCCCTCAAATCTACCGGGAGCTGCCTCAAGTGTAAAATCTTCTTCTGTTACCTTGGATACGGTTCCACCACCGAGGTTAATTGGTTTTAATTTATCCATAACCTCGCTTTTGGAATATAAAAATCCAGTTCCAACAGGCCCCAAAAGACCTTTATGTCCTGGAAATGAAACAAAATCTGCCTTTGTTTCTTTTACATCAAATTTTAAATGTCCTGCAGATTGGGCAGCATCAACCAGATATAAAATTTCATTTTCTTCTGCTATATTTCCAATATCATAAATTGGCTGGCATGAACCAATTGAATTTGAGATATGAGTAGTTGTGATGAGCTTTGTAGTATCATCTACAGCTTTTTCAATATCAGCAATGTCTACTACACCATATTTATCTGTTTTTATGACTTTTAGATTAATTCCTGATTTTTTCAGGTTGAGCCATGGCAGAAAATTAGAATGGTGTTCTATATTAGAAACAATTATTGAATCACCCTTCTTAAATTCCAGACTGTGTGCTACAAGGTTTATGGCTTCAGTTGTATTCTTTGTAAATATAACCTCATTCTCACTACAGTTTATGAATTTTGCAATCCTTTGCCTTGTGTTTTCAAATTTCATTGTTGCTTTAACTGCTGTTTTATAGGCGCCCCTTCCTATATTAGCATTGAAATTATGGAAATAATCACACATGGCATTTACTACAGGCTCTGGAGTTGGAGTAGTGCTTGCAGCGTCCAAATAGATTATTTCATTAAGTAAAGGAATATCTGCCCTTATATCAATATTTTGAGTATCTTCCATGAAATATGCTCCTGATTAATTTTAGTTCTATTTGAACCCAGTCCAAACTGCAGCTTATTTTTCTTCTATTTTTCTTCTAATTTCACTGGCCATTTCCATGGTGGACGCATTACCACCAATATCCCCAGTTATAACTTTACCTTCACTTAAAACTTCAATAAGTGCATTTTCAACTGCACGGGCTGCATCATGTTCTTTTAGGTAATCAAGCATCATTACTGCGGATAATATCATTGCAGAAGGATTTGCAATATTTTTTCCAGCGATATCTGGTGCTGATCCATGTACTGGTTCAAATAAACCACTATTTTCTCCAATATTAGCCGATGGTATTAAACCAAGACCCCCCACAAGTCCTGCACCCTCATCTGAAAGTATGTCCCCAAATAAGTTTGTAGTAACGATCACATTAAACATTTGAGGGTTTGTAATGAAAAACATTGCTGTTGCATCAACATATCTGTCATCAGTTTCAATATATTTATAATCTTCAGCAACTTCGTAAAAAATGTCTTTGAATAATCCATCTGTTTTTTTAAGGACATTTGCTTTGTGAACTGCTGTAACCTTATCTCTTCCATTTTCTTTCGCATAATTAAATGCAAACTTGCAAATTCTTTCTACAGCATTTCTCGTGGTAACTCTTAACGCAGTGGCTCCCTCTTCTGTTTCTTCTTCAAGACCAATATAAAGGTCTTCTGTGTTTTCCCTAACAATTACAAAATCTAAATTGTCAAATAAAGCTTTAGTGCCAGGGTATGATTTAACAGGCCTTAAATTAACATAAAGCTCAAGTTCCTGTCTTAATCTAACAATAACGTCCGCTGCTGACTCTCCAGCAGCTCCAAATAAACATACCTGCGATTCTTTTACTATATCAATTGTTTCTTGAGGCAGAGCAACTCCTGATGCTGCTTTGCATTCATCCCCTGCATCTGCAAATGTATAATCAAATTCAACTTCAAGTGCATCTAAAACATGTAAGGTTGCTTCCATAACTTCTTTTCCGATACCGTCTCCAGGTACCACGGCTATTTTGTACATTAAAACACCTTTATCCTTATTTATTTACTGTAAAATATATCTGAAATTTAAGTTTAAATTATTGTATCTACTTTAACATTAACCTTATTTTTATATTTTAATTATTGTTCCTGCTTAATTTTGTCCATATATCTAAAATGGACATATTCATTGTATTTCAACCTTCAAACTCACAAACGTAGTAATTTGAGCTTTAACCGCCGATTTTCCAGACCATATTAATTAATAAGTCTTTAAACAAGTTTAATCAAATATAATTCCTTTTTATGCCAAATTTGACTGTTTATAGAACTTTAAATTATGATTTTTCTGTTTTAGAAACCAAATATGTATTTTTTAGGCATATATTCATTGTAAAATTCAATAAATCCACATAAATACAATTATAAGAATGAGTTCCAACTATAATCTTTCACAGAACTATATAATCCATATTAAGAATCACTAGATGACCTAAAAATCTAATAAAGTTATAAAAATTATTATTTCTTTGATATTTGACAAATTTGCATATTATACTCCCGTTCAAGGCAGTATCAATCGAGTTTGCAAGTACTTGATGGTCAAAAATGATCATAATTTCCTCACGATCCCAAGCTCTAGGAACCTTTATTTCCTAAAAAAAATTATAATATAAATTTACATGAATATTATTGGTCATTTCGACATTAATATTAGTTACATAGATATGTAAAGCCCCAATATATTCCATATTCTTATATTTAATATTAAAATTTAATTTAATGGATATAAATATCCCTAATATTTATGAAAGTTCACAATATTAATTTAAACAATAAAATAAATATTTAATAAACGCTAAATATGAAAAAAAGCTTAATTAGGCTGAAAAAAGTTGGCATTTTTAGCAGTTAAGCATATATATTGTGGTGCTAAATAGTACTACATATAATATACACTGAGTTAATTTTTCTAAAATTTATACATATAGATTTTAAGTGAGGGCCCAATATGGAAAATGATGTAAAAAGCGAATATCAGCGAATCAGTGACAAAATCTCATATGACGATTTCTTAAAAAGAATAGACGACATGAAAAAGGATTATGAAGATGTAAGTTTTATGGATGAGCTTGATATTGCAAGGATGATAGTAGGAGAATATATAGACGAAGAGAATGTTCCCATTGCAAAGGACAACGAACTACGTAAAATATCCGAATTAGAAACAGGTTTACATGATATAAGTATAACCGGCAGGATAATGAGGATTTCAAATGCTAAAGCATTTGTAACAAAGAAGGGGAAAGAAGGTAAAGTCCAAAACATTATGTTAGCAGATGATACTGGCGAAATTCGAGTAGTGCTCTGGACTGATAACATCAAACAACTTGAAAAAGTTTCTGAAGGAGACATTGTCAAAATAAACAATGTAGAAATAAAAGATGGATACAGAAGTGAAGAAGCTCACCTACAAGGCAGGTCAACCATCGAAAAAGTTGAGGGCGAAGAAGCTGATAATTTACCAGAATATGCTGAAAAAATAACAAAAATTGCAGATATCCAGGGCGAAATGCAGGTTAATGTAATTGCAAGAGTAGTTAGAATTTCAAGAATAAGAACCTACAACAGCAACGGCAGAGAAGGGCAGTTCATTACTCTGGATTTAAAGGATGATACCGGTTCAATATCCTTAACTTTATGGAATAAAGATGTTGAGATTATTAATGAAATAGAACTCAAAGAAGGAGATTCCATAAAAATATTAGGTGCCCAAAGCCGTGTTAGAAATGAAGAAGTTAATTTAACTCATTCATGGATTGGAAGGATAATAAAAGATAATTTCGATGTTCCTGAGTATAAAGAAGAAGTCATGAAGATCGGAGATGCCCATGAAATGAAAGATGTCGCTTTAATGGGAGTTGTGAGCAAAATACAGGATGCTATCACTTTCCAACGTTCAGATGGAAGTGCGGGAGCTGTAAAATCAGTTGTAATTTCAGATGACACTGGTTCTATAAAGGTAACTCTCTGGAATGATGACACCAAGCTAGATATTAACAAAGGAGACATTCTAAAGATAACCGGTGGAAATATTGAATTTGACGATTATTCTGAAGGATATAGAATAAACACTAATTGGAACAGTGGAATAATTATCAATCCTGAAGATGATGCGGGTTTAAAACAAGTTCTTGAGGAACATAAAAAAGAACTCGAACCAATCAAAATTGAAGATTTACATAAACTTGAAGATGAAGGCGAAGAAGTGGACATCATTGGAAGAATGATGGAGCTTTACGATGCAAATGAATTCCAAAGAGCAGATGGAACCACTGGGCTGGTAAGATCCGTTAAAATCGCTGATGACACTGGAACAGTTAGAGCATCACTCTGGGATGACAAAGCTAAACTTAAACTAAACAGAGGCGATCTTGTAAAGATAGAAAATGCCAAAACCAGATTTAGAGATGACAGTGTGGAACTTAGCATTGGAAAAACCGTAAGAATAATTAAAATGAGTGAGAATGATGCTCAGAGCCTTCCATCTCTTGATGAGCTTGAAGGTGACATGTATAAACCAATTAAAATTAGCGCTTTAGAAAATATAAAAAGCGAAAGAGACGAAGTTGGAATAATTGGACGTATAATTAACCTATACGATGTTAATGAATTCCAAAGATCTAATGGAACCATGGGAATGGTTAGAACAGTAGAACTTGCTGATGATACTGGATCAGTCAGAGCTTCATTTTGGGATGAAAAAGCTGAAATGGGGTTAAATAGAGACGATGCAATTTGGATTAAAAATGCAAGGCCAAGATTCAGAAATGATGCTGTTGAACTCAGTGTTGGAAGAGCCACATTGGTAATCAAACCAAAAGATGAAGATATAGCAGCACTCCCTTCACTTGAAGAAATTGAAGAATCCATATATAAAACCAAGAAAATTGAAGAACTTACAGAAGATGATAAAAACATCAAATTAAGTGGACAGATTATTGAGGCATATGGAGATAGAATACTCTATGAAATGTGTCCAAATTGTAATAAAAGAGTAGAATACGTCGATGATGCATTTGTATGTGATTTCTGCGGAGAGGAAATACAACAACCAAACTATCTCATGATAGTTCCATGTGTAATTGAAGATGACACTGGAACAGTCAGGACAACATTCTTCAGGAAACAAGCTGAAGAATTAATTGGAATGACCACTGAGAAGGCAAATGAAGTGATTATGACGACTGCAGATGAAGGATCACTTGCAGGAAAAGTCGAAGACCTGATTGGCAGCGAAATTACTGTAATCGCGGATGCAAGCTTCGATGAATACAATGAGGAAATAAGGCTCATTGCCAAGAAGATAGTAAAATAGAAAATAAGTTCAAAATAATGCAAATTTAAGCACCGCTTAAAATGTAGAACTTAAATTCAAAGAACTAATTTTTATAAACAGTAAGGAGAGTCAAAATGGTCGAATTAGGAGATTTACCCGGTGTTGGGGAAAAAACTGCTCAAAAGTTGATAGATGCAGGTTTTGCAGACATGATGAGACTTGCAACAGCAACTGCCAAAGAACTCAGCGTAAAAGCTGAAATCGGTGAAGGGGTCGCTGAAAAGGTCATCGAAGCTGCAAGAAAAGCCGAATCAATTGATTTTGAAACAGCATATGATGTAATGGAGCGTAGGAAAGACATAGGCAGGATAACCTGTGGAAGTACTGCTCTTGATGAACTCATTGGTGGCGGAATCGAAACACAATCCATAACAGAAGTGTTTGGTGAATTCGGTTCAGGAAAAAGTCAGATATCTCATGAACTTGCAGTTACAGTACAGCTACCAGAAGAAAAAGGCGGTCTTGATGCAGAATGTGTCTTCATAGATACAGAAAACACATTTAGACCAGAAAGAATAGAGCAAATTGCAGGAGGATTTGAACTTGATAATGAAGAAGTATTGCAGAAAATACACATTGCAAGAGCCTTTAATTCAAGTCACCAAATCCTGATGGCAGACAAAATAAACGAGTTAATCCAAAGTGGAACAAATATAAAACTGGTCATAGTAGATTCCTTAACTGCCCACTTTAGGGCAGAATACGTAGGAAGGGAAACACTTGCAACAAGGCAGCAAAAACTAAACCAGCACCTCCACACGTTACAAAATATTGCAAACACCTACAATGTAGCAGTATTTGTTACAAATCAAGTGCAGGCAAGACCGGATGCTTTCTTTGGAAGCCCAACAAAAGCTATCGGAGGTCACGTGCTTGGACACGCTGCAACCTACAGGATATGGCTTAAAAAGGGCCTTGCCGGAAAAAGAATTGCAAGACTCGTAGACAGTCCCCATTTACCTGAAGGCGAATCTGTATTCAAGATAGTAACTGAAGGTGTTGTTGATTAAGTTACAATGTGAAATAGCATGATGACATTTCATGCTTATTTTCTCTTTATTTTTTGAAATTGTTTTTTGATTAAAATTTGAGATTTGAACTTGTTTTAAAAATATAAAAATATGAATTGCTGGCTTCTTTTTGCTTAAATTCGATGAAATACTTTAAAGTCCCAAGTAATAATTATTTCAGGATAGTATTAACCTATTAAGTACAAAAGTAGGTACAATAAAAAAGTTTATTTTTAATAAAGTATTACATTAAATTAGAGAAAAATTATCTAAAAAACTGCATACGTAATTCACTCATAATTCCTCAATAATCTAAATACACCACTTAAATCAATTATTCAAGTCAATTACATTAAATAATTAACTTTAATGCCAACAAATTAAAAATAAACGATACACTTATACTTACAGGTATTTTATCCACTTATTTCAGTTAAATAGATATTTTTATCCATAATATTTTGAAAGGGGGATTTATGGACATGAGTCTAATAAACAAATTTAGACTTTCTTTATCGATTATAACGGGTAAATTAGTAAGATTTGGGCTTAAAACGACAGGAAGAAGCGCTACAGCATTACCTGGAAATATTGCGCTTAGAATAGAACCAGATCTTCTGAAAGTTGTGAATGGAAGATGTAAAAAGAAGGTCATTGTAACGGGCACCAATGGTAAAACCACCACAAATAACTTAATTGCCCATATATTAGGAGGCAGTTTTAAAAATATCCTCTCAAACTTGAGGGGTGCGAATATGCCACAGGGCATTGCAAGTAGTTTTATTGAAAACAAAAAAGATGAATATGATTGGGGCATCTTTGAAGTAGATGAAGGCTCTTTTACAAGGGTAATGAGAGATATTGAACCAGATTATATTGTTGTAACTAATTTTTTCAGAGACCAACTGGATAGATATGGGGAAATAGAAAATACAGTATCCATGGTTTATGA
Source organism: Methanobacterium sp. UBA8 (assembly GCA_002509665.1). Lineage (GTDB taxonomy): Archaea > Methanobacteriota > Methanobacteria > Methanobacteriales > Methanobacteriaceae > Methanobacterium_D. The sequence continues at coordinate 12,591 of DADN01000299.1, read as the reverse complement.
GACCATTAAACCATTGAAAACAGATCTAATTTTAAATGCAGATGACCCACTTGTATCCAAATTTAAAAATTTAAATAAAAATAACATATTCTACGGGATTAAAAAGAATAAATTCAGTAGTAAAAATGAAAAAGTAGTGGAAACACGAAATTGCCCATCATGTAACAGTTATATTGATTATGAATATTTTAATTATGGACAATTAGGCAGTTACAACTGTAAAGAATGCGGATTTAAAAATCCATATTATGATTATTACATTGAAAATATCAATTATAAAGATAACAAGTATTGTTTTGATATTAATACTAATAAAGAAACATTTGAAGATACATGTTTTGAGTATGAAGGAATTTACAACATTTACAACTGCTGCGCAGCATTTACCTTCAGCTGTGAAGTAGGAATTGAACCATCTGAAATTATCAACAGAATGGAGAATTTTGACTATAAGCTGGGCAGAATGGAAGAAATTAAGTTTAAGGACAAAATCATAAAAATTGTGCTGACCAAAAATCCGATTGGACTTACAGAAGTAATTAAAAGTATAGCCCATGATAAAAGGAGAAAAGCTATTCTTTTCATTTTAAATGATAATCCTGCAGACGGCCAAGATATCTCATGGATATGGGATGCAGGACTAGGCAAATTCAAAAACATCGAAAACTTAGAAAAGATTTATTGCTCAGGGAAAAGAGCCGAAGATATCGCACTTCGGATTGAATATGCCCATATTCCTACTGAACTTATAAAAATCGATGATGACATGCAGGAATCCATTAAAGAAGCTGTTCATGAAGATGTTGAAATTGCATATATACTGCCCACATATACTGCAGTTTTCCAGACCAGAGATATGGTACTAAATTTAGCACATGGTAAATGACCAGATAAAATGTCAAAGCTATCTACTATGCTGCCAATCTTAACATAAGTTTCTAGATTAACAGATCCTACATTAAATTTAACATCACGTGGAGGATAAATTATGGAATTAAATATTTACCATATGTATCCAGATATTCTAAATTTGTATGGAGACATTGGTAACGTAATCTGCTTAAAAAGGAGATGTGAATGGAGAGGAATTACTCCCAATATAATTAATTTTAGCTTAAATGATGGAAAACATGATTTAAGTGAAGGAGATATCTTTTTTATAGGTGGTGGATCTGATAGAGGCCAGAGTATAGTGTATTCCGATTTTTTAAAATATAAAGATTCTTTTAAAGATATTATCGAAGATTATGGAGTTGTCCTTGCTATATGCGGAGGATATCAACTTTTAGGTGAAAAATACATTGATGCAGATGGAAATGANNCCATATGTGGAGGGTATCAGCTTCTAGGTGAAAAATATATTGATAATGAAGGTAAAGAAGTCTCTGGTCTTGGAATATTCAATTATTCTACTGTAAGTGAAGAAGGACGACTAATTGGGAATGTTATAATTGAAAATCAACTAGGA
>DADN01000299.1:0-11067 GCA_002509665.1 Methanobacterium sp. UBA8 | reverse complement strand
ATAGTCTACAAAAACTGTATAGGAACCTATCTTCATGGTCCAGTACTTCCCAAAAATCCGCACCTGGCAGATTACTTAATTTTAAAAGCACTGCGAAGGAAGTATGAAATTGAAAGATTACAGTCTTTAAACGATGATTTTGAAAATTTAGCCCATAAAAAAGTCATAAAACTNNTACTGTAGATAATATTCTTTAGGAGATTTAAAAGAATGTGATATACATGTGTGAACTGCTAGGATTATCCTTTAATACATCTGTAAGGCCTAATTTATCGTTTAAAGGATTTCGCCTTAGAGGTGAAGCAAATCCCGACGGTTGGGGTATAGCTTATTATCCAGATAAGTCTGCACAAGTTATAAAAGAACCTTTAGAAGCTGAAGAAAGCCTGTTATCTGAATTTATTGAACTTTATCCCAAAATCAAATCAAAAANNGAATTAAACAGTGCAAATTTTGTTTTTGCACATAATGGAAATTTAACTGATTATCAGGGAGATTTTGACACTCTCAATTTTAAACCAATCGGTAAAACTGATTCTGAAGCTGCTTTCTGTCATTTGCTTAACAGAATAAATGACAACAATATTAAATTTTCTGATATCTCCAGTTATAAATGGTTACTTGATGAACTAAAATACATCAATAATTACGGGAAATTTAACTGTATTTTTTCAGATGGGGAACATTTATTCTGTTATTACGATATGAATGGATTTAACAGCCTATTCTATCTCCACCGCGAAGCGCCCTATAACCATACATATCTTTCAGATGAACACTTTGATATACACATTAAAAAACAGAAAAAAACTGAAAAAGAAGGATATATCATAGCTACCCGACCTTTAACTGGTGAAAAATGGCAAAAATTTGAGCCAGGAGAACTTAAAATCCTGAAAAATGGTAAAATAATTAGTAATGAGTAATTAATATTTTACAAAATCTAAAAACTCATCAGAGTTGTTAAAATGATTATTTAAACTAATACGTTCGATTTATTAATGATAACTCACAATTTATAATATAGTACCTTTTTAAGGTCATTGTTTTTAGTTTTCAAATATTTAAAAACGAGCTAAATTAGTATTTATTTGTATTAATAACATTAAGGGAATTATATGAACTCAGTTGAAACCATTATCCCCATCATAGCCATGATTCTTCTTGGTTATGTCTTAAAAAGAACCAATGTTTTAAAACCCGAAGATGCGGTATCTTTAAATAAAATCGTGATAAATATTGCAATTCCTTCACTCATATTCCTTGCAATATATAAAGTAAATTTATCCATTCTTCCAGTTGTAGCTCCAATTCCACTTATATGCATATCCGTCGGAATAACTTCCGGTTTAATTGCTTATTTAATTTTAAAGGTTAGAAATTACCCAAATAAAACTATATGGAGTGTTGTATCGACTAGTGCTCTTTTTAATTCCGGTTTTCTCGGATATCCTGTCGTATTAGGTGTTTTTGGAACTAATGGATTCATAAGAGCTATTTTTTATGATTTAGGTTCTATGATTCTTTTTATAAGCTTCGGAATATTCTTCCTTTTAATGCTAGGTGGAAAATATTCAGATATTTTAAAAAGATCACTCCTGTTTCCTCCACTTTGGGGAATTATCCTGGGTCTCCTGTTAAATTTTTTAAATATACCACTTGGATATGTAATCCCACAAACATTAACTTACTTAAGTGGCGCCGCTATACCTCTTATAATGATATCCTTAGGATTATCCATGGAATTTAGAGGAATTAAAGAACATATTGGACTTGCATCATTAGTATCCGCCATAAAATTAGGTATAGCTCCATTAATAGCATTTATAATTGTCCTTATTCTCGGTATGGGTGGCCTTGAAAAATCAGTTACAGTTTTAGAAGCAGGAATGCCCTCAGCAATGCTCGCACTTGTTCTGGCCATTACCTATGAGCTAGACATAAAAGTATCAGCAGCATGTATCTTTTTAAGTACTGTACTGAGTATGATAACTCTCCCTATACTATTATTTTTAGTATGAGACTACAGAATTTGAAGTGATTTAGGGCTTAATTTGGTGTTTCATAAAGAAAATGAACCTTTATACAATTAAACATCTAAAAAAAAATAGAATTAATTTTAATTAAAAATTTCGATGTATTCGCCAAATTGGGCTGTAAACTCCATAAAGCTGGTTTTCTTTATCCTAAAAAGTTCAGGAGCTCACTGTTAACTTCTTCAGTATGTGTCCAGGCAATACCATGTGGCCCATCTTTTATTACCACTAATTTACTGTCTTTCACAAAATCAGGCATACGTTTTCCGGAATTAGGGAAAGGAACAATTCGATCCTGATCACCATGAATTATTAGTGTTGGCACATCAATACGCTTGACATCTTCTCTGAAGTCTACTCCCCATGTGTCTACACAATCAATTGACCCTTTCATTGAAGCTTCGACTGCAGTATTCCAGCTTGCCTGATATGCATGCTTACTGACTCGTTTACCTTCGAAAACATCCATATTGTAGAAGTCTGTGCAGAATTTAGTCATAAATGCTGGCCGATCCTCAGTAACTGCGCTTTTAAGCTCCTTAAAAAGACTTTCATCTAATCCTTCAGGGTTATCATCGGCTTTACGAAGGAAAGGGGTGACTGAAGAGATAAGAACAACTTTACTTACATCTCCAGTTCCATATTTTCCAATATATCGAGCGATCTCTTCACCCCCCATTGAATGACTGACCAATGCAAAATCATGTAAATTTAGTTCAGCAATAAGCTTATACAGGTCTTCAGCAAATGTATCAGGGTCATAACCTGACCAGGGTTGGCTGGAATTTCCAAATCCTCTTCGGTCATAGGTGATAACGCGATAACCTGCATCAAGTAGTGCAGGTATCTGCTTCTCCCATGCACGACCGCTTAATGGATAACCGTGGATTAAAATTACCGGTTTTCCTTCACCATAATCTTCATAATGTAAGTTTATATCACCTGAATTTCCTTTACCTACTTTAATAAACGGACACATTTATTTACCTCCACTTTTATTTATACATGTTTAGGCCCAATATTCTAAGAAATAAAGTATTTTGCGCATCTGTAATTGATTTAACTGAATTTAAAAAGTTTAAAATATATTGCACCTATTATAATTAAGATATTAAAACTATTAAAAATTTATTATTTTTTTGATAAAAAGTATTACTAATTACTACATATGTCCCAATGAATGAATCAGTTAAATATAACACAGAAAAAATAACACGCTAAAACAGGTTTAATTTTAATAAAATCGATTTAAGCTAGTTTTTTAAACCTAAAATCTCTTCAAACAACTAATTTTAGAGAATAACTAATTATATGAAAATATGTCTAACTTTATTTAAGTATTTCAATAAAAAGAAAGCTAAAAATTTAACTAAAGGTAAGATTTCACGTACCTTGATTTTTCATCCCTTATTTTATCCAGTATATATCTTTCCTTATCATCACTTATTATTTCTTTTGCTTTAGGAAAGATTTCTTTTTCTTCTTCATCAATATGAAGTTCTATAATCTCTTGAAGTACTCCTATTTTAGGCATCCATCGTTCATCATCTTTATCCAATTTATCCAATTCATAGATCAATTTTTTGCCAAGTTCATGTTCCTCATATCTTTCAAGGACCATAAATGATTCTTTTTTCCTGAGTGCTGGATAAAAATATATTTCTTCTCCCAACATATGGGATTCCCATTCTTTTTGAATTTTAGGAAATTGTGAAGGGTCTTTATTTTGTATAGTTTCCCTCAAAAGATTCTTTATATTATCATGGTCATTCTTTAATAATTCATATACATTATTTTCTGCCATATTATCCCCTCCAAAAAATCTTTGATTTTTGTAAGCTTTGGTTTTGAGAACTCCAAAAAATTAAAATTTTTTTTGTCCCTCCAAATTCTAGGAATTTAGTGGTACGCAAAAACCTACGGTTTTTAATAGATTTAATATTGAATTTAAGAGAACTTTATTCAAAATTTTTATACATTAATAATTTTGAATTTTGTATGTAATATTTTTTTCTTTTAAAGTATTAAAAGTTTAATTATTTTAAATTATTTAATACTAACTTTTCTTTTGTAAATCAAATTAGAATGCACATTAATTGCTTGTGGAATTGCTTGTTTAATTTAGTGTTAAAAGTTATACTCAATTTAAAAAGATATACTTTTAATAGTTTTGCAAGATTTAATAATAAAAATGAAATTCGATGAGTATTTTTATTAAGTACAAAGGCGAACAGTATTTTTATTAAATAAATTTCCCTTAGGGAAAAACAGCAGGCCTTCAATGTTCTCATATATAAACTTTGTATAAAAAAATAAATAGAAAAGTTTATCTGTATCGTTGATAGACCTACACCCATATACATAAAAATCATTCTCACATATGTGAAAGGTGATCTAATGGCAGAAGAAAAAAAAGTAGAAACTAGTGAAGAACCTAGAATTGGAGTATATGTTTGTCACTGCGGTATCAACATCGGTGGTGTTGTTGACGTAGTGGCAGTCAAAGATTATGCAGCCACACTTCCAAACGTAGTTGTAGCTGAAGAATACAAATATTTCTGTTCAGACCCAGGTCAGGAAAAGATCCAGAAGGACATTAAAGAAAAGGGCTTAAACAGAGTAGTAGTAGCAGCATGTTCACCAAGGCTCCACGAGCCAACATTCAGAAGATGTGTAAAAGAAGCAGGATTAAACCCATTCTTATTTGAGTTTGCAAACTTAAGAGAACACGATTCATGGGTACACATGGATGAACCTGAAGCAGCAACTGAAAAAGCAAAAGACTTAACAAGAATGGCAGTTGCAAAAGCAAGATTATTAGAAGCTCTAGAAGCCGAAACAGTTAGCGTTACAAACACTGCTATGGTTATCGGTGGTGGAGTTGCAGGTATTCAGTCAGCTCTTGATTTAGCTGACATGGGATTCAAAACTTACTTAGTCGAAAAGAACCCAACCATTGGGGGAAGAATGGCTCAGTTAGATAAAACATTCCCAACTCTCGATTGTTCAATGTGTATCCTCGCACCTAAAATGGTGGATGCAGGAAAACACGAAAATATTGAATTACTCGCTTACTCAGAAGTTAAAGATGTAGATGGATACATAGGTAACTTCAAAGTAACCGTAGAAAGAAAACCAAGATATGTAGACGAAGACCTCTGTGTAGGATGCGGATCCTGTGTAGATGTTTGTCCAATAGAAATACCAAACTACTTCGACGAAGGAATTGGTATGGTCAAAGCAGCATACATCCCATTCCCTCAAGCAGTACCTTTACTTGCTACAATCGACAAAGACTACTGTATTGAATGTGGTCTCTGTAACCAGATATGTGAAAGAGGAGCAGTTCAGCACGACCAGGTAGCTGAAGAAGTTGAACTCGACATCGGTACAATCATCGTTGCAACCGGTTACGACCAGTTCGACGCAAACGAAAAACTCGAATACGGATATGCTGATAACGCGAACGTTATCACCGGATTAGAAATCGAAAGGATGATTAACGCATCAGGTCCAACAGAAGGTCACGTATTAAAACCATCTGACGGTAAACACCCAAAAAGCGTTGCATTCGTATTATGTGTCGGTTCAAGGGACGAAAAAGTCGGTAACGAGTACTGTTCAAGGGTTTGCTGTATGCACTCCATGAAAAACGCTCAGCTCGTTAAAGATCACGAACCAGACACCGAAGTCACCATTTACTACATGGATATAAGAGCATTCGGTAAAGGATTCGAAGAGTTCTACAAACGGTCACAAGAAAAATACGGTATCAAATTTGTTAGAGGCCGACCAGCAGCAATTCTCGGAAACCCTGACGAAACCCTTACAGTAAGGGCAGAAGACAGCTTAATTGGAAGAGTAACTGAATACAACTATGATATGGTTGTACTCGCAGCTGGACTCGTACCACCAGCAGGTGCTAACGAATTAAGACAGACCATCGGACTCTCCAAGAGTGCAGACGGTTTCTTAATGGAAGCTCACCCAAAACTCAGGCCTGTAGACACACTCACTGAAGGTGTATTCCTTGCAGGTGTAGCACAAGGACCAAAAGATATTCCTGACTCCGTAGCACAAGCATCAGGTGCTGCAGCAAGAGCAGCGATTCCAATGGTTAAAGGTGAAGTGGAAATTGAACCAATTACTGCATACACTGATGAAGACGTATGTGGTGCATGTGCAGTTTGTGTAGAACTCTGTCCATACGGAGCTCTAGCAATAGACGAAGGCCATGCAACTGTTAACATAGCTCTCTGCCACGGATGTGGAACATGCGCTGCAGCATGTCCATCTGGAGCAATGGACCAGAGCCACTTCAAAACTGACCAGATTATGGCTCAGATTGAAGCTGCAATGGGCGGAACCGGAGCACAATCCAAATAGATTAAGGAATATTATTCCTTATCTTTTATTTTTATTTTACGAACTATTTTTAACTAATTGGCTATTTTAACTGCTCTTTTTACTGATTTAGTGTTCATATCCTCGTGTAGTCCCCTCCTGATTATTCTACTTATTTTCTGTTAATATACCCGTTTAAAGTGTTTAAGCAAAATTTAAACCATTTTTACGGCTGAAATATCTATAATACATTTAAAAATACTCATTTTAACTATAAGCCCCTTTTTTTCCAAAAAGTATATATCATCCCGTTATAAATTTAAGATCAAATGTATTAAATTATCAAAAATCATGAATTTTTTTGACAGTTTAAAACAGGATTTGTTTTTGAGAAATTTTTCTGGGAATGAGGGATTAAACATGGACTACAATGAACTTGGAAATAAATTAAAGGAAATTTTAGAATTAGAAAATGATCCAGTCGCCATGAAATGGTCTGTAAAAGAACCAAGGGATATTGAAAAGGAAGAAGGTAAATCTAGATTTTGCGCCAAACTAGACAAGGCCATGCACGGCGAAACATTTTATGCAACTGCTGAGGAAGAGGAATGTATGGGCGGTGCAAGATATTCTGGACTTAAAGACCCGAAGGAATTCCCTGCAAACATGCAAAGCGGTGCATTTTTAGTCCCAATGGGGGTTTACAAGAACATTCCCGCAGTTCAACGTTCGTGGAAAAATAATCTAAATGTAGAATACGAAATTTTTAATGCTGTTATCTTTGCCCCACTTGTGAAGGCAGAATTTGAACCAGACGTGATATTTGTAGTCTGCAATGCAAAACAGGGAATGGAAATACTCCATGCAAATGCATATGATTCTGGTGCACATGGTTTAGGTGCCGATTCAGGGCCAATATGCAGTTCAATGGCTGCAGTTCCTTATATGACCGGGAAAGTCACCTACGGATTTGGAGATGTGGGCTCAAGACAGCATATGGATATTAGCCCCGAAGATATTATGGTTGCTATCCCTGCAAGTGAATTATCCCGTATAATATCCAACTTAGAAGAAATGAGAACTAAAAAATTATTCATGGAAACGTGATATTAATTTATTTTATATTTTTAATTTATCAAAATACTTTTAATTTTGCAGAATTCAGTTTTTTAAGAAAAATCATACCACTATTTCAATAAAAATCAGAATTTTCAGTGATTAAGTACTCAACTTTGAAAGTATTTATACTCATTTATTTTATACATAGTTATGTAAAGCTACTTAGTTACATTTACTCGGAGGCAATCAATGTTTAAAGATGAAAAATGTACTCCTGATGTGAAAAACGGAGGACAATTAATGTACGAAAATCAAAAATATGCTCTTAAAATCAAAGAAGTTACTAAAGAACATCACCAATGGATGGAAAATAGTATAAACTTAATTGCAAGTGAAAATATAACCAGTATAGACGTAAGGGAAGCTCTAGCATCAGACCTATCCCACAGATATGCAGAAGGTTTACCATGCGAAAGGCTCTATGAAGGCTGCGAATACATAGACACAATTGAAAACTTAACAATTGATCTATCCAAAAAACTGTTTAACGCTGAACATGCTAATGTACAGCCAAATTCAGGAGTTGTTGCAAACTTAGCCTCATTTTTTGCCCTTACAAATTATAATGACCTTCTCATGGCCCTAAATGTGCCTGTAGGTGGTCACATAAGCCATGCAGAAGTTAGTGCTGCCGGAATAAGGGGTTTAAGGATTAAATCACACCCTTTTAACAGCGACACAATGAACATCGATGCAGATGCAATGAAAAAAGAAATTATAAAAAACAAGCCAAAAATGGTTCTTCTTGGCGGTAGTTTATTCTTATTCCCTCACCCAGTAGAAGATGCACGTGAAGCTGCAGATGAAGTAGGTGCAAAAGTTATGTACGACGGAGCACACGTACTCGGTCTTATAGCTGGTGGCCAATTCCAGGACCCTCTTAAAGAAGGAGCTGATATTCTTGCGGGAAGTACCCACAAGACATTCCCAGGCCCTCAAGGTGGTATGATCCTCTGTAAAGAAGATATAAAAAACAAAATAGATACCGCTGTATTCCCTGGAGTTGTAAGTAACCATCACCTTCACCATGTAGCCGCATTAGGCATAAGTTTAGCAGAGATGCTTGAGTTTGGTGAAGATTATGCAAAACAGATAATTAAAAACGCTAAAGCTCTTGCACAGAGCCTTTACGAACTTGGCTTTGATGTTCTCTGTGAAGACCTAGGATTTACAGAATCTCACCAGGTAGCTATGGACGTTAAGAAAATAGGCAGTGCAGCTAAAATGGCAAAAGACATGGAAGCTAACAACATTATTCTCAACAAGAACTTACTCCCATGGGACGACCGTAAACGGACCGATGACCCATCAGGTATAAGGGTTGGTACACAGGAAATAACCCGCCGTGGATTAAAAGAAGCTCAAATGGAAGAAGTTGCAGAGTTCATCAAAAAAGTAGCCATGGAAGGTAAAGACGTTAAAGCTGAAGTTACAGAATTTATGAACCAGTACAACACTGTACACTACTGTTTCAGAGAAGATTTAGCTTACAAATACATTGATTTCTAAAAAGAAATCAATTTTTTCCACTTTTTTAACTTTTCAATATTTTTTCTAAATCTCAATTTAAACCTAAATCAATTTCAAATCAATCATCTAATTTTATAAATATCACTTTCCTCATATATTGAACAAATTAAAGTTTACAATTTTAATATTTATGAGGAGATTGAATGAAAATAGCCTTTGGAATTACAGGAGCAGGCCACTTACTTTCAGACAGTGTTGAATTAGTGGAACAGCTAATGACAAAGCATGATGTAACTGTTTTGCTTTCAGCCGCTGGAGAAGAAGTTCTCAAAATGTACGGACTTTATGAAAGAATAGAAACAATAACTGGCGGATATTATAACGAATTAATTCGAGAAAAAGATCAGAGATTCAGCTATCCCATAACAGGACGATTTTCACTGGGAAAATATGATCTGCTCATTGTATCCCCTGCAACTTCAAACACCATTGGAAAAATTGTGGGCGGTATTGCAGATTCACTGGTTACAAATGCAGTCGCACAATCTGGAAAAGGTGGTGTTAAAACATGTATAATCCCTGTAGACCTTGAATCAGGTGATGTTGAAACCGTACTACCATCTAAACTTGAATTAAATACATGTCAAAAATGTGAACCGTGTGCCGCTGCAGCAACTTGCCCAGGCAATGCAATAACTCCAGGGGTTGAAATAGATCTCCTTAAATGTGAAGGCTGCGGTGCATGTGCAGCAGCATGCCCCTTTTCAGCGATTTCTGCAGGGAAAATAATTACCATTCACATGAGAGAAATTGACATTGAAAACACCAAGAAGCTCTATGACTTTGAAGGCATAGAAGTTTTAGGGCATCCTTCCGATCTAAAAAAGCTTTTTTAAACACTATTTAAGAACATATATCCATATAAATCTTTATTTTCTATTTTTCAGTTTTTATATTAAATTAATAGACAGCAAACAAAAATATTAATTTTTATTAAATCTCTTTTCCAAATATTATAATAGATTTTATAATATAAAATCCTCATTTTTCGAAAATTTTTAAGAGGGTGCTAATATGGCGAAAGAAGATTCACTTAAAAAATATCATGAAAAAAGAGATATTGAAAAAACCCCCGAGCCGTTTACAAGTGAAAAAGTCTCAGATAAGCCAAGATTTGTAGTACAAAAACATGATGCAAGTAAACTCCATTATGATTTCAGATTGGAAGTTAACGGTGTTTTAAAGTCCTGGGCAATTCCTAAGGGGCCTTCTACAGATCCAGGCCAAAAAAGGCTTGCAGTCCCAACAGAAGACCATCCTATAGATTACATCGATTTTGAAGGAATTATTCCCGCAGGAAATTATGGTGCAGGTACTGTAATTGTATGGGATACTGGTACTTACCGTAATTTAAATGAAAAAGAGGGACATGAAGTCAATATGGAAGAATCCGTTAATAATGGGCACGTAGATATCTGGCTTGAAGGCCATAAACTTAAGGGAGGCTATGCACTTATACGTACAGGAAAAGGAAACAGGAAATTCTGGCTTCTTTTGAAAAAGAAAGATAATGAGGCAGATACCGGCAAAGATATCCTGATTAATCAACCTGAATCCGTATTAAGTGGGCGTACTATTGATGATATCATATGAAAAATATTAGAAAAATGAATAAGTTTTTAAAAGTTTAAAAACAAATATAATAGCTAGGAGGTAGTGCATTGGCCGAATCAGAAAATAGAGATTTAGATTATCTTATAGGTGAACTGGAAAATGGTGATTGGAGAAGGAAAGAAGATGCTGCAGAACTTCTTGCAGAATTAGCAGACCCCCAAGCTTTAGATCCTTTAATTAAAGCATTAAAAGATGAAGATTGTCATGTTAGAGAAGCTGCCGCTTTATCGCTTGGTGTTTTCGAAGATAAAAAAGTTATTGCCCCCTTAATCGAAGCATTGAATGATGAAAGGGCAAGTGTTCGATATGCTGCTGCAGTGGGCCTTTCTGGAGCTGGAGATACGAGTGCCATAAGTCCACTTGAAAAAGCATCTAATGATGAAAACCCAGTGGTAAAAAAAGTTGCTCAGATGGCTCTAAATTC
>DADN01000188.1:26184-30417 GCA_002509665.1 Methanobacterium sp. UBA8 | reverse complement strand
AAATTTTGAATACTTGTAAATATAGTTGATAGTCGTTGTCTTGGTCCAAATTCAGGCGTTATAAGCATCCCATGTTTTCCCCTATAACCTAAACCTGCTTTTTGGGCCAGTTGAGGATACATTACAACTCCCCCTGCGGGATGGCTAGCATGGGCAGCAAATCCGTTTTCCCTTAAGAATCCTGCAAGTTGNNGTGGTTTTTTTACCAAGCTCATCATAAGTTACATTACTCATTTCCTGAGTTTCAGGACTGGGGGCAGCATCAACAGCTTTTTTATCCATTTCCATTATCAGGATAATTGCATTATCAAAAAGGATTGATTTATCTTTAAATATTAGATTTGAGGGTACTTTTATATATCCCATATTGTTTATACCAATTGATTCTGTATACTTTTCAAATTGTTCTATAAAATCATTACTGGCTTCTATTTTTGGATTTTCTGGATTATTTTTAAGTGATTTAACTGTTAACTCCATATTTTTTGCTATTGAAAGCTGCCTTGGAAGTGTTTTCAGTGTTATTTTTAGTTTATCTGGCATTAACTTCTCTGGAGAAGATGGTGATGCCATCACATGTCCTTCAATTTCTTTTACACTATTTTCAAGCTTATTAACCTTTTTAAGCCTGTAATCGGCATATTCCTTCTTTATTTTAGTTACTATGCTCATTTTATCACTTTTTCTCCAGGTTGTTTACAAAGTAGTCTAAATGTTTTTCAATAAGTTCTTCTATTTCACNNTAAAAGCAAATATTCCATAAATAGGGTGTATATTGAGTATTGAAATTCCATAGCTTTAATATTAGGGTCTATTTTGGCTATTGTTCCTTTATTTATCATAATTTCTAACACTTTTTTTGAGAAAGAATATGGTTCATGAATCAGGCATTCCAAAATAATTGTTCTGGCCCTTTTATCTCGAAACTGCTCGCTGGAGATAATTCTGAATATTTTTTCCATTATTGGATTTTTAAAAATGCTCATGGTAAGATTGGCCCTCTGGCGGAAAACTTCAGGAGTAATTTTATCTATTTTATCTAGATTTGTGGCCTCTGGAGGCCTCATTTTCATTAATTCTTTTTTAAAGTATTTGAAAATATTATCCATTATTTCATTCTTGCTTTTGTAGTGGCTGTAAAGCGATGCCTTTTTAATGCCTACATCTTCTGCTATCTCTCGCATAGGTGTTGCATCAAACCCTTTTTTGGCAAATAGGTCAACAGCAGCTTCAAATATTTTTTCTTTCGTAGTTTTTTCTTCTAGGGCATTGGCCATTTATTCATCTCCCTTTTTATGAACATACTATATGCATCCGACCGGTAGGTAGCTTATAAAAATAGTAGTATATTTCATTGTATATAAAGATGCCTACCTATCGGTAGGTAGAGGTTCTATTACAGAAATATTCAAAAAATGGGATTTATTATAAAAAGACTCATGCATTGAATGATTCAATTATTTAGAAGTTTGGGATTTAGATCAGGACCAAAATACTAATATTAATTGCATTTATTTTTTTTTATTTGTTTCAGGGCAAAGGTATCTAAAATTAGTTTTAGAATATTTGATCTTTTGTTTTTAAAGAAGTTTAAAATGTAATTATGGGTATTAATTACTGTTATATTGGCTTTGATCCAAAAGGTATGCTATTAAATTCTTTAAATGCTCTTAGATTTAGATTATATGTGATTATAGTTTAATAAATAGAAATGAATCTCATTTTATTTTACTTTAAGTTAATTTTATTCTTTTATTTTTTTTTAATGTTTAAGACTGTATTTGCTGTTTTTTAGTTACTTTTTCATGTAATTTTTAATTATGTATTACTAATATCATAGTAAATATTAAATATTAGTAATACAATAATACTATCTGAGAAAAGGATTATACTATTTTCTTTTAGTTGTTCCTTTGTACTATTGATCTTTAAAGGAGGTGAAAATAAAGTGAAAACCAAACAATATGCAATATTCCTGTTAATAGTGGGAATGATTGCAGTCGTGTCTATGGGAAGTGTCAGTGCAGCCGTAGGAGACAAATTTGTAAATGGTACGGGTGGTTCCGATACCAATAATGGGGATTCATGGGCAACTGCTTACCAAACAATACAAAAAGGTCTCGATAATGTAGCAACTGGTGGAATTCTTAACATCGCATCTGGAAATTATAGCGGGACAGGAAACACAAATTTGACTGTTAAAAACAGCAGTATCACTATTAACGGTTCCGGTGAAGGTAAAACTATAATCGATGGAAACGGCACAAACCATGGACTTACAGTTAATTCAAGCCAAAATGTCACAGTAAAAGACTTAACCATTCAAAATAGCAACGGTAGTGCAATAAATAACAGCGGTAATTTAACAGTTGCTGATGTCACTTTCAAAAATAACACTGCAGTTAACGGTGGTGCTATATACAATACTGGAAATGCTTCTATAACTGGTAGTACTTTTGTGATGAATAATGCTAGTGTGAATGGTAGTGCTATATACAATACTGGAAATGCTTCTAATTTAACTGTTAAGTACAGCAGGTTTGTGAATAATTCGTTAAGTGATGTTTTCGTGAATAATGGAACCGTGAACGCTACACTTAACTGGTGGGGCACTAACTTTAATGGAACTAACCCATTAGCTGCTGGAAGGATTGGTGTTAACGCTACTAACGCTCCGAATGTATCTTATGCGCCTTGGCTCATTTTAAGCATCAACGCTAAACCTTCTACAATCTATGAAGGTGGTTTTAGTGTAGTCGCTGCGGATCTTTACACAGATTCAAACGGTGTAAACCATAGAGTCGATGCTGCATTATATCCTAAAGAAATACCTGTAACATTCACCACAGACAGGGGCAGTCTCAAATATGCAGATACTGTCTTAAATCATGGATTTGGTGACGCGATTTTCGTGCCAGGCAATAATGTGGGTATAGCAAATGTTTCTGCTCAAGTAGATAGTCAAAATGTTACTACACAGGTACTTGTTAAAGAGACTCCAAAACCGATCATAAAAGTAACACACAAAGTTTACACTATAGTAAAAATAGTGAAAATAAAAAGTCACCACAAAATAATCAAAAAAGTCAAAATAATCAAAATAACAATAACAAAAATAACCATAATAAGACCACATATAGAACCAGCACCACTCTAAAAAAATAAAACCAATTCATTTCCTTTTTTTCCATTTTTTAACATGTAAATACTTTAAATTTAGTTAAATAATAGAATTTGGATAAATTAACTTTTTTTAAGCGTAGTATTTAATGGTATCCTATCTATAGGAACTTTCAGATATGAAAGCATAATATTAAAAATTATGGGCTTTAATGACAAAAAGTTACAGTGAAATCTAGTTAGAGAATTTCAGTCATTGTTCCTTTTTCTGTTCTGGATTATTTTAGTAAACTAAAAATTAAAAAATTTACAGTCCTACTGGGCAGTCTTTAGTGCAGTTAAAGCAGATATACTGGGAACCTAAGGCCAGTGCTTGATATAACCTCTTAAACTTCTCATCTTGAAGCATCTTCTTTTGCTCCTCGTGGCTGCTTTCTGCAAATTTTGTCCAGAACCCTATATTACCGTGAACTCCATATGGTTGGCTGTTAAAAGCACATAGGCCGATATTTGTTTTATTTTCTTCATCAAGAGCGTTAACTGGGCATTGATTTACGCATATGTCGCAGTCTATGCAAATCTTCTCTTCAATAGGAATTTCAGGTTCAATATCCAGGTCTGTAACAATTGCTGTGAATACTACTTTTGAACCCATTTCTGGATGCAATATTAAGTTATTTCTGCCGAAATTTCCTAAACCTGCAGCCAGTGCCGCATGACGCAGCGAAACATATCCTGATGGTAATCCTGTTTTTTTATTTACATTTATAGGCCCTGCACCAGGCACGGCCATTACATGGGCTTTGAATTGTCTTTTTATAAAACGGGCCAGTTTATACGTGCATGAATGTGAAAATTCGGTTACTATTTTAATGCCCACTGAAGCGAACTGGTCATTTTCNNCAGTTATCGATCTGTTGAAATGCTAAAACTATAATTGTTTTGGATTCAGGAAAGAGTTCCTTTATAGGAATAGAATTAGGACTTCTGTAATTTTGGATTGAAGCAAAACCTATGTCATCTACTCCCATCTCTTCTGCGTAATTTTTAATCTTTTCTTTTATTAGAGCAGATCCATCTTTTCCTTTCATATTTTAACTCCTGACGATTTTT
>DADN01000188.1:25345-26124 GCA_002509665.1 Methanobacterium sp. UBA8 | reverse complement strand
GGACAGTAATATATTCCATTTTCTTTCTTGATTTTGAACCCACCGGGAAATGGCATTCCTACAGGGTGTACTGGTTCGTCCATTACAAATGTCGTGTAGAGTGTAATGATTCTATAAATTTTGAAAAAATGCAGATGCTGATTATGGTCAAGTTCTGCTTGCTTTTGTTGATCTTTTAATATTTTAATAGCTTTTTGAAGTTCGTCAGCATCTATAAATCCTTCATAATCTTCATTGTTATTTCTTATCTCTTTTATGCGCATCAGAAATGATTGAATATATGCCTGATCGTACTCTTTGCGGTAATTTGCGTTTACATATATAGATTCTTTTTTTAGATGGGTGAATGCGGCCATTATGTCTGTTATGTGTATAGTTCCTGCTTCATCTTTCAAAGCATCTAACAATGTCTGTCTTGGAACATTTTTTGAAAGATCAATATATTTAATTAACATTCGGCACCTTATTGATTTTTAAAAGTTATAAACATGTTTTTTATTAATATATACTCTTTAAAATTATCATTCTTCTTTTTTAACCCTTAAAATGTATTTTCATTTTTATATTTTTTGACCCTATACAAATTATTTGTATACAAATAATATTTNNTCAAAAAAGTATATAAATTTTTTGTTAAACTATAACTTATCTAACACTTTAAGAAGCGTCATGAATTCTTCATCTGGAACCTTATTTCTGAATTCATGATCAAGATCCTGTGCAATTTCTATCATTTGAGGTCTAATTTCCATTGATTTATGAGTTAAACATACAAGAAT
>DADN01000188.1:17393-25208 GCA_002509665.1 Methanobacterium sp. UBA8 | reverse complement strand
TCATAGTATCGGTGTATCTTACGCCTCACTTTGTTGAGTTTAAAGCAGATATACTTTTCAGGTCCTTCTATATTTTCCATGATTTCGGCCTCTTAAACAATGTTTTATAGGAATCATTCATTTTTTATCATATTAATTTTTTATACTTATTATTTAAAATAATTCAAAGATAACATAAAAAATTAAAATCTGAAAATATTCATTTTAAATAATTCAATTGTTCTTTATAAGATGTGGATCACTTAAAAACTTTCTAATTACTTATTTTCAAAAACAATATCGGTGATATACGAAACACCAATTACTGCCTGCTTAATTTTTGTATTGTCCAGTAAGTGGCGCATATCTATAAATTTGCCATTTTCTATGATATTTTTAATTGTATTATCTAAATCACACGTTTTTTTAAGGGGGATATGTTTAAAAATAACAGCATGGTTATGTAAAATTAGTTCATTATCTCCAGTATTTGCAGGATTTAAATAAAATAATGTGTGTAAAGCTTCTTTTTCTAAAGTTGATATGTTTCCACTAAGATCCATACCCACACCGAAGCTCACTACTGTTTCTCCATGATATTTGGGATTACTGTTTATATCCATCCATTCTTTGAAGTTATCTTCGTGGGTTATCATCTCATGATTTTCAGGTGCAAACTTTTTAATAGGTGCAATTTTAACTCCTGAACTGTAAAATTCATCTAAATCTGCCTGCATGGCTATACTTATAACTCCACTGAAATTTGGCTGAGTTTGACGTGCAATATTAAATACAGCAGCATAAAGTGCACTTATAGTAAAACTTTCTCCATTTTTGGCTTTTGCAATCATTATATCATTGAAATCACCTTCTAATGTTGCATTAAATCCAGTATGAATAGTCACATTTCCCGTATCTTTATATGGAGTCAAAAAGTCAGGAGTATCATGGCCGTCTGTTGGAAGCCAAACCATGGTCCCTCCTATGGTAATCATTTCGCCGAGAATTTGTATGTATTCGTTTACATCATCTCCTAATGCTCCAAGACCGATGGAATATTCTGTTTCGGAGAATCTTCGAGAATAAATATCTTTTTCCTCTAACTGTGCAAATAAGACCTTTGAGATATCTCCAACAGCCTTCAAAATGGTATATTTCTGTGATGATTTATAAACAGTTAATTCAATATTATTTTGAGTATAAGATGGTGCATTGTTCCAGTTTATCCCTGTTTTATCTATTTTATCGGTAATGTGTGATATTGCTTTTTCTTTCCCAGAATGGACTAAAAATACATTATCTAATCCTGTCATTTCCAGCACTTCTGAGGGGTACTGATTTACATTGCATAAATGAAGATCTCCACCTCGTTTTTTAAGCTTTTTATTTACCTGAAGAAGGACTCTGATACCAGCACTGCTTAAATAATGGACATCATTCATATCCATAATTATATGAATATCGCTCTTTTTAATGATGTTATTAAATGCATCATCTAATTCTAACGCTCCAAATGAATCTAACCTTCCTTTAACCGATATTTGGAGGATATTATTGGTTCTTTTGGTAGTTATATCCATATAATCACTTAAAAGAATTATCTTTACATGTTTATATATTAAATTTTATAACTGGAATCAAAACTACTTATCTATAATTGAGTTATTTAACATGACATGATTACAATGATTTAGGTTTAATTTTCCCTAATTTTAAAGGCTCAACAATGGCCGCCCCTACCAGCAATCCCAGTGAAATAGCAACAACGGTCATTACAACTGCTGTAAGGTTGTTAACGGCTGAAAAGTAATTTTGACCTACCAGTGATGCTATGCTGATAAAACCTATAGATCCTGGCACTAAAACCCAGAATGCAGGCAGTATTGATACAAAACTTGGAGTTCGTATTGGTGAACGCCCTATAAGAGTCCCGCTGATGGTCATAAGAAGCGAACCAAAGAAAGCTCCTGAAAACCCGCCAATTAAATAGTTTCCAAACTGCTGTCCAAAGAAAGCTATGTAAAGAACCAACAATATCCATGGTAGGTCTCTATCACGTATGGACATGAAAAAATACATTCCAACGGCAAAAACAAGAACTCCAAAGAATGATATCCATCCTTGAAATATGTTGAATGGGACTGTGGATATAACTTCTTCTTGAGGCAAACCTATTATCTGCATTCCAATTAAAACTCCAAAAAGAAGCAGAAATAGAACTGCCACTCCATAGATGACTCTGCTTGAGCCTGAGATTATATTTCCTGATGCAAGCTCGAACATCCCTGTTGTAAATGTAGCTCCTGGTAGAAAGTAGGCTAGGGCTGGAATCAGTACTGCAATAGACCCTACTATTAGGCCTGTTTTAATTCCCCAGAATATGAAAATTGAAACAAGCAGCGCAGCAACTACTGGCAATATAAGTCCCAAACGAGGGCTATTCTTCCCTAAAATTAATAGCAGCCCAACAATTGCCCCTGCCCCTCCAGATGCAATTAACTGCTGAGGGGTGGGTTGTAAAAGCATTCCTAGGCCTATGGCAAATAGGATATAACCAATGAATATGCCTGCCTGGCCGAAACGGTGTTTCTGTGAAAGTATTTCTTTTACACGTTTTTTTCCTTCAACTGGAGATATTCCTGCTTTTTCAGCTTGATAAATCAGTTCATAAAGTTCTGAAACCTGATGCAACGGTAATGAACCGGGTAATTGATTAGCTGCAGTTAAAGGTGCTGATTCTTCATTACCAAGTTTTATAAGTAAAACAGTTGGAAATACAATTATCTCAGCTTTAACATTATATGCTTCTGTAATATCTTCTAAAATGCACTGCACTGCTGTTACTGAAATCCCTGCTGCTATTAAAGCTTTGCCAAGTTCAATTAAAAATTCGAACATCCCATGTATGGATCTGCCGTCTTTGGTGCCCACACCATTTTCAACTGGTTTTAATTCGTTATTTTCTCCCATTATAAAACCGTTTTACTTTTAAACTCTTTTTATTTGATTTTCATTAAAGATATATGATTTTGATTATATTAAAGTTGGTTCTAACTTATTTTATTGATTTGAGGTAATTTATTTGTATTGATTTACTCATTTTTTAAAGAAAGAGTATGGAATCACTATATATTGTTTATATTTCTTATGCAATATTCATAAATAATAGAAACTAATAAATATTTTTAAGTAGTGAATAATCTAACTTATTTGACTGATAAATTTGGGTTGAATTAACCGTTTAATTGATATTTAAAGTGCATAAATCTATTCAAAAATGAAATAGGCAAAAACTGTAAGTTTCCAATGTCAAAACATCTTTAAAGTTGAAGAAAATCATAGATTTTTTGAACCCAAAAAATTCAAAGAATTCTTTGAGGATTTTGATAGTATTTTAAAATATCTAGTTATTCACTATAATTAACAACNNTATTCACTATAATTAACGATAACTGTGATTAAAATGCAATTTCCGATTACAAGAATGCGAAGATTGAGAAAAACTCCTCAGATAAGAAATATTTTAAGTGAGACAAAACTGAACCCAGAAGATTTTATTTATCCAATGTATTTTAAAGAAGATTTAAAAGATAACGAAAAAGAGCACATTGACACCATACCGGGCCAGTACAGATATTCACTGGATGCCGGTATTGAAGAGGCAAAAAAACTGGAAGAGTTGGGTCTATCATCAGTTCTTATCTTTGGAATACCTGAAAAAAAGGATGATAAAGGTTCATCAGCTTACGAAAAAGATGGAATTGTCCAGAAGGCAGTTCGCAGGTTAAAGGAAGAGACAGATTTAATCGTTATAACTGATGTATGTATGTGCCAGTACACTTCGCATGGGCACTGCGGAATAATCCTGAAAGATGAGATAGTAAATGATGAGACCCTTGAGTATTTATCTAAAATTGCTTTAAGTCATGCTGAAGCCGGTGCTGATATGGTAGCTCCTTCTGATATGATGGACGGCAGGGTCGATGCAATAAGGGAGACTCTTGATGTAAACGGCTATGATGATACACTTATAATGTCTTACGCTGCAAAATATGCTTCTGGATTCTATGCACCGTTTAGGGAAGCTGTAAGTTCTGCACCATCTTTTGGTGATAGAAAAACTTATCAGATGAACCCTGCAAATATTGATGAGGCTTTAAGAGAAGCAGAACTTGATATGGTAGAAGGTGCAGATATATTAATGGTTAAACCGGCCATAGCTTATCTTGATGTGATAAAAACAATTAAAGAAGAATTTAAAATGCCAACTGCTGCTTACCAGGTAAGCGGTGAATATTCTATGATTAAAGCAGGTATGGAAGCAGGATATATTACTGAAGAGATTATATATGAATCATTATTATCTATTAAACGTGCAGGAGCAGATCTTATCATTTCTCATTTTGCGCCTGAGTTTTTAAAGGGTAAAATATAAAAAAACTGAATAATAAACAAAGACATTGAGGAATTAACATGGATGCAGAGTTAATCGGAAAAATAGCACAGATTTCATCGGTTCTTGAAGTCAGCGGCCACCCAAAACCAGGTAATGTTCACCGTACACAGGACTTCGATGATATGGTTTTTGAGGATTTCTTGATAAGTGGTGTAGTTATTGGGAGTTTAATGAAAAAGGCTGCTGAGATGGGAAATAGATATAAAAGTGATGATTCTTTACATAAGATTAAATTAGGGGAAATTATAAAGGAAGCTGTAGTTGAAACTGATCAGTGGATTGGAAACAACACAAATTTGGGAATAGTTCTACTTTTGACTCCATTATCAGCATCTGCCGCGATGAGCCATGATCTGAATGATTTGAGGAAAAATGTGGGAAGAATAATGGAAGCAACAACTTCCCAGGACGCTATAAATTTATATGATGCCATAAATCTTGCAGATGCCGGTGGAATGGGTGAACAGGAAGAACTGGATCTTGCAGATGCAGAAGCACGTGATAAAATTATAGATGAGGATATCAGTATGTATAAAGTGCTTCAAATGTCATCTAAATGGGATTTATTATCATATGAACTTACAAATAGAATGCCCGTAACATTTGGAATTGGTTTTCCTACATTTAGGGCCACTAAAATAGATTATGGAATAAACAAAGCAACTGTTCAAACATTCCTTACTATTTTATCCAAAAAACCAGATACTTTAATTTCAAGAAAATACGGCGAAGATATGGCAAAATTAGTATCTGCAGATGCAGATTCAGTGCTTCAAAGCGGAGGAATATTAAACCCTCAAGGAGAGCTTTTACTTCGAGAATTAGATAAACAGCTTATAAGAAATAAACTTAATCCGGGAACTACTGCAGATATAACTGCTGCTTCTATAATGGTTGCCTATCTAGATGAATTTGGATTTTAACAAATCCTTATTTTTTATTTAAAGTTTTAGAAAATATTTAACACATTTAATCTATAAATTAGTGATAACAATTATACTACCCAAGAAGTAGCTGATTGATTCTAGCAAATTATTGTTTTCATGTAAATGTTGGATAATATTTAACATATTTAATCAATAAATTAAGTGATGATGATTATACTACCTCAAAGAGGTGGCTGTAACAAATTTGTGTTTTCATAGTTTGTTAGAAAATTTTTAACGCACTTAGCATAAATTAGGGATGATGATTATACTGCCAGAAGGTAGCTGATTACTATAAGGAGTAAGTAGAATGCTTCAAAATATCATTGATGAATTACATATATACGAAAAAAAGGTTTTAAAGGGATTAGAATCATTAAATTATGAATCAACACCTGAAAAGATAGCTGAAACTCAAGATCTAAATATTAAATCTGTAATGAGTGCAGCAGGTTCTTTAGAATCAAAAGGACTTATAGAAGTACAGAAAGATGTTGATGAAATAATCAGTTTAAGCGACACTGGAAAAGAATACGCTGAGGAAGGTTTACCTGAGAGAAAAATATTGAGGGTCTTAAACGAGGAAGAATCAATTCCTATGAAGGATATAGGCAGTAAAGCTGATCTGGACTCTTCTGAAGTTAAGGTGGCTATAGGATGGCTGCGTAAAAAGAAATGGGCCGTAATTGATAAAGGAACTGTAAAAATAACAGAAGAAGGAAAAGAAGCAGTATCTAAAGAATATACTGATGAAATGTTACTGGATAAACTTCTAGATGCAAATAAAATGCTTCTTTTTAACCCTACTCAGTTAATTAAGGAAGGGTTCGACCTTTTAAGGAAAAGAAAAGGAATAATACATGTAAAAAAAGAGCCCAAATACAATTTAAAAGTAACAGAAAAAGGGAAAGAACTCCTTGATATTGGAATAGAAATCAGGGAAGAGGCAACTCAATTAACCCATGAACAGTTAAAGACAGGGTCATGGAAAAGCTTGAAATTTAGGGGCTATGATGTCCATGCTGAGTATCCTGATTTTTTCCCTGGAAAGATGCATCCTTTGCAGAGAACAATTGAAGATATAAGACAGATATTCCTTAAAATGGGATTTACAGAATCCAAGGGATCAATTTTAGAATCAGCATTTTGGAATTTTGATTGTCTGTTCCAGCCTCAAGATCACGCAGCACGTGAAATGCAGGATACATTTTATATCAATGAACCGAGGACAGTAAATCTTCCTTCAAACGAGCTTGTAGAAAATGTTCGAAGGGCTCATGAAAATGGGGGAATGACAGGTTCTGAAGGATGGGGCTATTCTTGGGATGTTGATGTTGCAAAACAGTCAGTGCTCAGGACCCACACAACCTGTTTATCTACAAGATATTTAGCAGAACACGAACCTCCTCTTAAGATGTTTTCAGTTGGAAGAGTCTTTAGAAGAGAAACTATAACCTACAAACACCTTCCTGAGTTCCACCAGGTCGAAGGGATCGTAGCTGCAGAAGATCTTACTTTTAAAAATTTACTTGGCTATTTAAAGGAATTTTACCGTAAATTAGGATTTAAGGCCAGGTTCAGGCCAGCATATTTCCCTTATACATATTTATCTGTTGAGTCTGAAATTTATCTTCCAGATAAAAAAACATGGATAGAACTGGGAGGATCAGGAATGTTCCGTCCAGAAGTTTTAGAACCTCTGGGAGTTGAAACACCTGTTGCAGCATTTGGTATTGGGATCGAAAGGCTTGCAATGTTAAGACTTGGTATTAAAGATATAAGAATGCTTTATAAGAGCGATATCGGCTGGTTAAGAGATTTACCAGTTATACTGGATTAGGTTTTGACTTTTTCCAGTTAATTTAATTTTTATTTATTTTAGTAGATGATTAGGACTAATTAAAATAGTTTGAGACTAAAATCAGTTTATATGGATTTTAAAAGAAAATTTGTTTTAATTAATTTATGGAATCCGTAATAATTCTCTAAATATCTTTTTAATATAAAATATAAATTATTTTTTATGAGATCGGTATTTATATATTATAATAAGTGTTGCAGCTCCTAGAACAGCTCCTACTGCATTTGGAACTATAATAAATGAATTGTTTATTCCAAAGCCGTAAGTAACCCAGAATATGCCGTTTATTATCATCATTCCATATATGATTGGAGAAATTCCATGGGAGGTATTATCTTTTATAATATCTCTAATCTGGTCAACTGGACTTATAAACATGATTATGGTAGTAATACTTGCAATTAGCCCTATTGTCTGTATATCCATTTCTTTAAATCCTTATTTTTTTAGTTATTGTGGTACTGTCCAAGCTTTAAACATTGTTCAGTTTTATGAACCCCATAAATAAGTTATAAACCGCATTTACTATTTGATAAATTTAGAAATTAATTTAATAGTATTTAGTAAGTTTAAATTAATAAAAATAAGTTTTG
>DADN01000188.1:17182-17346 GCA_002509665.1 Methanobacterium sp. UBA8 | reverse complement strand
GCAAGTTGTACAGGAGTTATGGTTTCTTCTACGTCTAAGAGGAGAGCATCTGATTCCTGTGATATTGCATATGCACCGTAGTCAGCAAGGGCTTTAGTTGCAGCTTCTAAATCGCCTGTTTTAACACGGTATGTCCTCACTTTCTTTTCAATATTTGCAACATC
>DADN01000188.1:0-17167 GCA_002509665.1 Methanobacterium sp. UBA8 | reverse complement strand
AATTTGGGCTAAATCTCTTGCATGAGCGAAACTTGGCATTAGACCTTCTCCACCTTCAGAAACAGGAGTATACACATTTAAAAATCGTTCTACAGATTCTTCACTGTATGTTTCTTCTAAATCATCTAAATTCTTCCTGAAAACCTTAGATAATTCATCAAGAGGTGGGTTTGAAAGTAAAATATGGAGCGGAGCCCTTCTTAAGTGAGCTTCATCCATTATACTTATATCTAGGTTGGTGGAAAAAGCAGGAATAAAATGACTGTGAACAACTACTGGAACTCCTCTTACATAAATAACATCTTGTTTATTTTCCATAGGTACAATGAGTCTGTTTAAAAGGAGTTCATGGTCATCACGCTGTCTTCCAAGGTCGTCTATTAAAAGTACTCCTCCGTTTGCTTTTATTATTGGTGAAGTTTCATAGACACCTTTATCAGGGTTATAGTTAGTTTCAAGTTTATTTAAACTAAGCTCAGCTCCTGTAAGCACAAAAGGGGCGCGTATTTTAACCCATCTTGGATCTTCTGGTTGTTCAGAAGTTGCTTTATGGAAATCCGGGTCATAAAATTGGATTACTGCTCCGCCGAATTCTATGAACTTGGGAACTACGAGTGGAGGTAGAAGATCTGACATTTTACTTACTGTAAATGTTTTACCTGTTCCTGGGGGTCCGTAGACAAAAATACCTTTACCAATGGTACATGATTCTAGAAGTACCCTTTTAGCGTGTTCTACACCTACAACGTCTGCAAAAGTTTCTTCAATGACATCTTCTGGTATTATTATTGGGTGGCGCCCTTTTAATTGAGCTTCCATCATATTGTAATAATCCTCATAGGAAACAGGTGCCATACCAATATAAGGGTTTTCTTCAAGTGCCCTCCTGGCTTTTTCATGTCCTTTTTTTGTCACGGTATATTCAACACTTGAAAATAAGAATCCTCCGCCTGTAGGAGCACAGAATCCATCTTCTTCCAGATTCCTGAGATTTTTTTCCAAAATGTCCCAGTGAATTCCGGTTATTTCATTCAGTCTACTGGTCTTAATACTTCCATAACTTGATATAATTTTTAAAATTAAATTTTTAACGAAGCTCGCTGAGAGTTTAAGGTCTTCGATACATTTTGGTTGTTTAAGAATCTCAAATATTTCTTCTATCAAATCATCATGATAATAATTCATTGAATCACCTGAAAATAACTGAAAAATTATTTGTATATTATTGTCACTATTTTATAAACTTTTAAGGTATTTAATGTGCATTTTAGCTCGTTCTTATTCATCTGATTTTTAATAGTTAAAGAATATCTTTAAGTTCCCCTATGTGAGACAATACATCTATATTTATGCCTTTTTCTTTAATGTATTCCTTTTCAGACTCTTTTAACTGCGAATTAACAAGTACTGCAGACATTCCAACATTTACAGCGCCTAATATATCTTCATTGAATTTATTGCCGATCATTACACATTTTTCTGCATCATATCCCATTTTTTCAAGGGCACATTCGAAAATATGCTTATCTGGCTTCTCTGCACCGGCTTCTTCGGAGGTTATAAGTNNAAACATGGTCAAAAAAGTGATGTAAATCAAGTCTTATCAATTTTTCCCATTGTTTAATGGTAATTCCGTTTGATATTACTCCTAAATCATAACCTTGCTTTTTCAGATAAATTAAAGTGGCTGTTGTTTGTGGAAACAATCTTAAAAGCGCAAATTTAACGTTGTGATAAGTAATCATTCCAAGTGCGATAAGAAGTGGCTTTTCTTCCCCAAAGATCCTTTTGGTTAAGACGTTGAAATGTTTATCATAGTTTGAGCCATATTCATCAATTATTTCCCTTAAAATTTTATATGCTTCATCAGTTGAAAGAGGTAAACCTGCATCTACCATAACATTAAGTGCAGCCCTCCTTGCAAGCTTTGCAAAACCAGAGGTATCGTATAGAGTATCATCAATATCAAAAAAAACTGCTTTTATCATTATTAACACCTGCATAACTACAATGAATATACTTGTAATTACAACTAATATATACTTAAGGAAAAATGAAATAAATTTAATTTTAAACTTTTAAATCCATTTATATCAATTAAATTCTTTCAAAATTTCTTAAAATATCTTAAAATGTATAATTTTTAAATTTAAAAAGAAGTTATAATTTTTTATTAAAAATAAACTTAGAAAAATGCATCAAGACTACTCTGCTTCTCTTTGTGCAGTATTTCTTCTTCGGAGTATCCTAATGCTTCTATTATCCTTCCAACGGCTGGAAGCACCTGATTTTCTATATAATAATTAGGATCGTATTTTGAAACATCCACATCTTCTATAGGTTCAGCTCGTTTGCTTATAGGTTCCCTTCCCTTTACTACAACATATCTTATAATGGAGCCTCTTCCCACATCTCTTCCTTTTTTTATGGATTTTCTCGCAGCTAAAACATGAGGTGCCATTTGAGTATATTCGTAGGGGCCTTTAGTAAGTTGTGTATGAATTACTAAATCTTCTAATTCAACATTTCCCTTTTTAATGTCTTCAATAACATTCTTAATGATTTCAGCTGCTTTTTTAGGTGATGCTTCCTCTAAGATAGCACCGAGAACTTTCTTCTGGGTTTTTTTAGTTATTGGTGCCCAGTCTCTTCTTACAAGTTCTAAACCTTTTACAATTATGGTGTTATCTTCTTCAATAAGGGCATATCTTTTCTTTGTGACAAAAAAGCCTCTTTTGAAAAATCCTTCATATTCAAGTTCCATTCCTTCTGGTAAATCTTTATTTACAGTTTGAAGGAACTTTTGAGCATTTTCTAAAATTTCTTCGTTCAATAGATACACCAAATTATATTAGAACCCTCAAACGCTATGTGTTTGGGGCATCGAAATTAAAAAATTTCGAAACGAAAAGTTTCGTAAACGTTAAAAATCTATGATTTTTATTTGCTTTGATTTTCGAGTGTAAGTAAATGGTATTAATTGAGTTATTCAATTAATACGCCGTTTATAACACCGTGCTGACCAGGTCTTGAGGTAACTTTAACTTTTCCTGCGCTGGTTTCAATTACTGCACCTTTTGTTATAATGTTCCTACGTACAAAGTGAGTGTTTGCGCTGTTTTCAACAACGTTTAAGATTTCTGCAACTTCTACTTTGTTTGTTTCAGGGTTCACTACATTGATTTTATTTTCGTTTGTGAGCCTGATTTTTTCATTCCCGCCTTTGGTTCTGATTTTTTTGACTTTTCTGTCTCCTATTTTAGTCTCTGCTGCTTCTTTTCCAAGTTCAGATTTCCTTTTGTTTTTGTTAAGCTTACCACGTGCTCCACTTGGAGTTCTTAATGATTTTCCTTGCCAAATTGCCATTATATTCACCTCTATCTTTTATTATGATTGATTTTGTAATTGAGAATATATTTAAGTAGAATCTATTCAGTTTAAATAATATTTTATTCTCAAAAAAGCACTATTTTAGAATAGTTGTATATTATATTAATTCTAGGACGCTTTATTTATAGCTATCCCTTAAATTAACTACTTCAAGATATCTCTTTGAATATATTTAAATATGTTTCTATACATCTTTGAGTAACAGACTGGATGTTGATGATTAAAATAATTAGCTTTTATGTTATAAATGGTTAATGGAAATCCAACACCTTCTGGAAAATGGTCAAGTTTAAATATGGAAACTCTGGGAAAAATTTATGGAATATATAATTATAAATTCACAAATAAAGCTAATATTGGATTTTTTATTTCATTTTATATGCGTATGTTTGGATAATAATTTTTTTTGGAATAATCAAACCACTTAAAATATCTGACATAATTATGAAATATTTAAATATTAAAAGTTCAAGTCACATTAAGTAAAAATAATATTTTTAAACTCTGAGATATAACAAGTCATATATATTTTAGTATGCTATTTATTATTAATGGATTTTAATTTCTTCATTAAAATCCCAACAAGGACTTGATTTAAGATTAAGCTTAAAAAAGAATATATAATTAACAAAAACAAAGGGTGAACTTATGAAAATTAGCATGGCACACGGCGCTGGCGGAGAAATGATGCAGGGCTTAATATCAGATATTATACTGAGCAACATTAAAAACAAGAATGTCAATGGTGGAATTGGACTTGGAGAACTTGATGATGGGGCAACAATTCCCTTTGGCGAGTATGAAATTGTAATCAGTACAGATAGCCATACAGTTGATCCAATCTTTTTCCCTGGAGGAGACATTGGAAAATTATCTATTACAGGAACTGTAAATGATGTATCTGTAATGGGGGCAAAACCTCTTGCGATTGCAAATGCAATGGTCATAAGTGAAGGATTTACAAGTGAAGAATTCGAGAAAATCATAAAGTCAATGGGTGAAGCCTGTACTGAAGCAGATGTGGCACTTGTAACTGGGGATACAAAAGTCATGGAAAAAGATAAGCTTGATAAAATAGTTATTTCCACAACTGGAATTGGAATAGCTAAAAAAGGCGAAATTACAAGTGACGCTTCCCTTGAAGTTGGAAATAAAATTATACTAACTGGAAGTGTTGGAGATCACGGTATTGCACTCATGTCCTACCGTGAAGGTTTTGGATTTGAAACTGATCTAAAATCAGATGTTGCACCAGTTTGGGGAATGATTGAAAAAGCTTTAGAAATTGGTGGAGTTAAAGCAATGAAAGATCCAACAAGGGGTGGGATTGCAAATGCTTTAAATGAACTTGCATCTAAATCTGGAGTGGGGATGATGGTTTATGAGGATAAAATTCCAGTTAAAGAGCAGGTTATAGCAGCGTCTGAGATGCTGGGAATTGACCCTTATGAAGTTGCAAACGAAGGTAAGGTAGTAATGGGTGTTGAAGCTGATAAGGCTGAAGAAATCCTTGAGGCTATAAGAAGTACCAAGTATGGTAAAGATGCCCAGATCATAGGTGAAGTTACAGATGATAAACATGTAATTATTGAGACTTCACTTGGTGGAAAAAGAATTCTTGAAGCTCCAATAGCAGATCCTGTACCAAGGGTCTGCTAAACCTATTTTTTTTAAATTGAGCCTGATTTTAGTGCTGTTTAAAAAATTATTTGACTATTTAGATAAATTATTTATAGCTTAAATAAAATAGAGGAATTATAAATATTAAAAGGGGTAATAAAATGCAGAATTTATGGGGCAAACGTTTTGCAGCTTTAATAATAGATTTTTTAATTGTAATACTTATTACATGGGTTTTCAGTGCTATTGTATATCCTTTAATTGCTGCAGCTAATATATTTGGAATTTTGAATTACTGGCTTATTTTGACAGCAGTAATTGTTATGGCTTATTTCACATACTTTGAAGGGAAATTGGGTACAACTCCTGGTAAAAATGTGATGAAAATTGAAGTTGTCGTAGATGATGGTGAAATGAATTACCAGAAAGCTTTTATAAGAAATCTGTCCAAGATTTTGGGAATTCCATTAATTTTAGATATCATTGTGGATTATGTGGCTGGAAATTCAAAATTAAGATACCTGGATGAAGTAGCAGGCACTGATGTTAGACTGAAGGTATAATAAAATGAAAATTGGCTTTTAGTAGCTGATAATCGAACTAATTTAATTTATAATGTTTTATCACTACTCAAAAATTTATTTTTTTGTATTACTTGCTTACTTTTACTCTTTTTTTGCTTAACAAAACATATATTTAATAATACGTAATGGAATATACTTTTTTTGAAGTTATATTAAATAAAGGAGATATAATGTCAGTTATTTCAAAATCAATATGGGAAAGAAAAAGGACATGGTTTGCACCGATATTTTTAGCAGCTATATTAATATTTATTCAGCTTTTTTACCAGAGTTTTGGAACTTCAATTTCTGATGGCTATTATCAACTGGTTATGATCATGTTTATAGCCATTGTAATCGCGTTTTTAGGGGAGCGAATTGAGAAAGTTAGAATTCTCAATGAAATGAACGAAAATTTGAAAAAAGAAAGTGAAAAACTTGAAGATGCTAATAAAGAATTAGAAGCATTTGCATATTCTGTTTCACATGATCTAAGAGTTCCTCTTAGAGCAATAGATGGGTTTTCCCGTATTGTACTGGAGGACTACGAAGACAAACTTGATGATGAAGGCAAAAGACTTTTAAATGTTGTCCGGGAAAATACTAAGAAAATGGGCCAGTTAATTGATGATATTCTCCTTTTGTCCCGCGCAGGTCGTCAGGAAATGGTAATATCCCCTATAGACATGGAATCACTTGTAACAAATATATTTGAAGAATTGAAATCATCCATTGGGGATAGGGATGTTCAATTAGAAATTAAGTCTCTTCCACAAGCCTATGGTGATAGAACGCTAATTAATCAGGTTTTTACTAATCTTATTTCTAATTCCATTAAATTTACAAGAATTAGAGAAAAAGCAATTATTGAAGTGGGTTCTAAAGAAGGAAAGGATGGAAACGTGTATTATGTTAAAGATAACGGGGCAGGTTTTGATATGAAATATATACATAAACTTTTTGGCCTGTTCCAGAGATTACACGGTGCTGATGAATTTGAAGGAACTGGTGTAGGACTTTCTATTGTACAGCGTATCATCCGAAGACATGGGGGGCGTGTCTGGGCAGAAGGAGAAATCGATAAAGGGGCAATTATCTATTTTACCTTGCCTGCTAAAATGGAATAATTTAAGTTAAATTAGTTAAGGAGATATTAAATGAATTTAAATGAAGTTGAAATCCTTCTTGTAGAGGATAATGAAACAGATGCCGAGCTTACAATCAGGGCGCTAAAAAAGAATAATCTTGCCAATAAGTTGGTATGGGCTAAAGATGGTGCTGAAGCTTTGAATTTTATATTTGGCGAAGGCGAATATTCTGAAAGGGATGTAGAAAAAGGACTTCCAAGGTTAATATTACTTGATTTGAGAATGCCTAAAGTGGATGGTTTAGAAGTTCTTCAGGCCATTAAAGCAGATGAAAGAACTAAAATGATTCCTGTTGTTGTTCTTACTTCCTCTAAAGAAGATAGAGATATTGTAGAAAGTTATGAACTTGGAGTAAATAGTTACGTTAGTAAACCAGTTGAATTTGATGAATTTACAGAGGCTGTTTCAACACTGGGATTGTACTGGATGTTACTTAATAATCCACCGGAATAAGAGAGAGTAACATGAAAGAAGAAATTAAAATCCTGATCCTGGAGGACGTTGCCTTCGATGCAGAATTAATTGAGTATGAACTGCGCCGTGAAGGAGTAAAATTTTTATCAAAACGAGTGGAAACTAAGGAAAGCTTCATAAGCGAACTTGAGGAATTAAGGCCTGATTTAATCCTCGCTGACCATTCTCTTCCCAAATTCGACGGTCTTTCAGCCTTAAAAATTGCAAATAAAGAATGTCCTTATATTCCTTTTTTATTTGTAAGTGGTAAAATAGGGGAAGAATTTGCAGTAAATGCACTTAAAGAGGGTGCTACTGACTATATATTTAAGAATAACCTTTCTAAGTTAGTACCTGCGATTCAAAGGGCATTAAAGGAATGCCATGAAAAAATTGAACGTGAAAAGGCACAGAAGGCACTTCGAAAGGCACATTTTGAATTAGAACAGCAAGTTCTGGAAAGAACAAAAGCATTGTCTCGAGTTAATGATGATTTACGTGCAGAAATGGGTGAACGCGAACGAATAGAAACTAAACTTAAGAAATCTCTTGAAGAGAAGGAAATACTTTTAAAAGAAATTCATCACAGGGTTAAAAATAATTTACAGATAATAAACAGCCTTTTAAATCTTCAATCTCGTTATATTAATGATGAAGAAATGCTTGATATTTACAAGGAAAGTCAAAACCGTGTAAAATCTATGGCCATAATACACGAAAAACTGTATCAATCAGAAGATTTGGCAAGGATTGACTTTGGAGATTATGTAAAAAGTTTAGTAATGGACCTGTTTAATTCATATGGTGTTAATAATATCGAGCCGGATATAAATATCCGCGATGTGCTGTTAGATATTAATACAGCGATTCCATGTGGACTTATTGTCAATGAACTGGTAACAAATTCAATAAAGCATGGATTTTTAGCTAATAGATCTCAACCAAACAGCCAATCATCACACAAAAGAGATAAAATAGCTGTAGATATCACTAAAGAAGATGAAAGTTATACTTTGTATGTTTATGATAATGGTATAGGTTTTCCAGATGATTTAGATTTCTATAATACTGATTCACTGGGTATGCAACTTGTAATCAGTTTAACAAGTCAATTAAGAGGTACAGTAGAGCTCGAAAGAACTAACGGTACATTATTTAGGATTATTTTTAAGGAATTGGAATATAAAAATAAATTTTAAGTCATATAGTTCTTTATACGAGATTTCAATTAAATCTTTTACATAAATATAAAAGCAATTTTATCTTTTATAAAAACTTCTTTTAATGACTTTTATAATGCATCACTCATTTTATATTCTTTAATTTTGAGTAAAAAGTTTATATAAGATTTATAATTAAATGGAATTCATTTAATTATTTGAGGTATATTTTTACTACTATAATATAGCTTTAGTAGAAAGATTACAAGCAGTTTTTTTGGGAAATAAAGTTTGAATATATCTGATTTAGATAAAATAGCAAAAATTATCTGTCCTTTCTATAAAGATATTCTGATTCATTTTTAAAGCGCTTATAATGGATAAAAGAGCTTTTACAATGCTTTTTTTGGAATTTTAAACCATAAACTTTATATGAATTGAAATATAATGAATGTCATCTGAGAGTCCTTGATGTTTTCTTGGATTTTTCAGACCGGAGGGGGTATAATTAAGTGATAGAAGATTTTTGCAGTGTTTTTATTTTATGGCACTGTGCTGCGTTTGAATTTTAAAATAGGAGCTATAACTTCTGAGTATTACAGCTTAAAATTAAATTATACTTTTAAACAGTGTAATGATGAATTATGAAGTTATAAATGACAATATCAATTATGCCAAAGTATATTCAATGTGTATATTGAATGAATTAGATCATGTGGAGGAAAACGATGATTAAAAAAGCAATAGTTGCAGTATTGGTAATATCAGCTGCTGCAGCTATAGTATTCGCTGCTAGTGGAAATACAAATCACGTAAATTCTACAGATTCCATTAGTCAGGCCAATCAACAGGATTTATCTGTAAGCAATGGCTCTTCTGATAAAGTGTCAGACAGTCAAACTAAAATATCTTCAGCAGAAGCTAAGAAAATAGCTCAAAAATACATTGAAGAACCAGGAGCAACTGCAGGAACACCAGCATTAAGTAAAATAGATGGTAAATACGTGTACACTGTCCCTGTTATAGAGAACGGGAAAAATGTTGGAGAAATAGATATAGATGCTACAACTGGGAAAAATGTAGGGGGAGCTGGAGGAGCGCCTTAATGGCGTGATGATCCTTTTTTTTAAGTTATATTAAACAGTTTTTCATGCTTAAATTAATTAAAATTAAATTTTAGGTTATTATAGAATATTTTAGTAAGATATATTTGTTTCTAATGTTTAATAATAGTTAAACTCATTAAATATTGTTATAAATGAGAAGTTGGTTTATTTTGTTTATGTAATATGACTATTAACATAAAATATGTAATATGAAATTTGGGTGTACTTTATATACTATAACATTTAATTAGTTACATGAATATTTTTTAGATCATTGGGAGATTTATAAAATAGTTTAGTTATTAAACAGTGTAAATATGGCGAATTAACAGTAATAATTATAAAATGTGTTCTATTTTTGAAAAGTGATGCATTATTGAAATTTAAATTTAAAAATAAACTAAAATTTTTATATAAACTAACTTAAAACGAAGAGGAAATCAGATGGTATTATTTGAATCAGTTTTTAACGCATTAAATCCTGTATTTAATCCAATTGTTAATACATTTGGTCCTATATTGACCATATTTATAATAGCGGCCGTAGTGGCATTAATAACCACTATTGCAACCAAACTTCTTGTTAATCAGGACAGACTTGCATTTCTTCAAAAAGAAATGAAGGAATTCAATCAAGAGATGATGGAAGCAAGGAAAGCAAATGATCCAGAAGCATTAGAAAAAATGCAAAAAAAGCAGATGGATTTTATGGGTCTTCAAAAAGAAATGATGTTCATGTCATTTAAGCCAATGATAGTGACATGGGTCCCCATACTTATTATATATTACTGGATGTTCCAATCACCGTTATTGAACCAAACTTCGATTGACTTACCGCAATTTGTTTATTATGTGCTTTTAGTTCCAGTATGGCACGCTATTCCGTTGAGTTATGTCCATGTACCACTTGGACTCTATGCGGTTTCATGGTTTGGATGGTACTTCCTGTGTTCATTTGCACTTTCCCAAGTATTCAGGAAATTTTTGGGAGTTAAAAATGCAGGTGCCATGTAAGGGTTAATTAAAAATAAATTTATTAAACTGAATATTTCCAAAATTATATTCTTTTTCTTTTTTTCTTTTTAAATGATTTTTAGCAGTTTTGAAGCTGTTTGTTAGTTACCTAAATTTCTCGAACGAATTTTGCTATTTTTTTCCAGGGTCTTCAAGCACAGTAACTATCCAAAAGTCCTTAAATACTGTTAAAATTCCTTAAAAATCATAGCATGTCAAAATTTTCAATTTTTGCACGCACCAAAATTATAGATTTTGAGGGCTTCGTGTTTGGGACATCGAAATCCTCAAAAACCGGAGGTTTTTGGGAGTTAGAAAATACTGTCAAAAACTTTGTTTTTGACGCATCGAAAATTGAAAATTTTCGAATGCTTCGTATTTTCTAAAATTCTATGAATTTCAAAAAGTTTAAATATATAATAATTATATTTTTATAATAGTTCTAAAAATATAACTATTATATGAATTAACTAAATGGGGAAAAAATATGGAAGATTGGTTTGAAGTGAAAAAGATTGCAGACAAAACATGGGCCATTCGCGACAAAACACAGGTGGCTTGCTATTTAGTTGAAGGTGACGAAAAAGCTCTTTTAATCGATACGTGCTGGGGACTTGGTAATTTAGCTGAACTGGTTCGGTCAATTACATCTTTGCCGGTAAAGGTTGTAATTACCCACGGGCATCCTGATCATGTGTGCGGTGCATTCCAGTTCAGTGATCTTTATATTTCAAAGGAAGATGAAAGTCTGCTAAATGCATTTTATAATAAGCAGACACGCAAGCAGCTTATTGAAAACCGTTTTAAAGGCCAATATTCCTCAGACTTTTCTAAGGAAAAATGGATCAACGCAGAACTAGGCAACGTTTCAACAATTAAAGAAGGAGATGTGTTTGAATTAGGTAAAAGGGACCTGAAGGTTATAGCAGTTCCAGGACATACTCAGGGCAGCATATGTTTACTGGACATGGAAAATGAGCTGCTGTTTTCAGGTGATTCTATACAAACTGCGCCAGTTTTGATGCATCTTGATACGTCTCTCCCGTTAAGCATATATTTTGACAGCCTTGTACATGTGTGTTCCTTTGAAGAAGCATATGATAAAATATTACCTGGGCATGGTGAAACTCTCCTTGATAAAGCTATTTTAAATGAATTAATAGATGGAGTTTCTGAAATTCTGGAAGGTAAAAAGGTTGGAAAATTAGAACAAACATTTTTCGGAGATGGACTTGTGTGTAAATTCAATGAAACAAGCATTATTTACAATGAAAATCAGTTATAATCTAAATTTAAGTGAGAAATATGCAGGAAAAAGAATTTGAAAAAATGGTAGATAATATTTTAATTTTTTATCCACTACTTTATCGGAAGATAAAATCGTCCATAAACGAGGAAAAATGTTTAAAATATGGTAAAAGTGACGGATATTATCAGATTTTGGGTATTTTAGTTCATTTGGGTCCGCTGCCAATATCTGAAATTGGCAGACATATCCATATATCTAAACCTAATATGACATCATTGATTGATAAACTGGTAGAAGATAGTTGTGTAAAGCGTTCTAGAAGTAATAAAGATAGAAGAGTTGTAAATGTTGAAATAACAGAGAATGGTAAGAAATTTTTATTTGAAGCCCGAAAGGTTGTTGAAGGAAATATTAAAGAAAATCTCTCAAGTCTCAATGAAGAAGAACTTGAAACTCTTAATGAATCTTTACAAAACATAAAGAAACTGGCTTTGAAAATAAACAGTAAGGGATAACTATGAATCATTATAAAACTCATTACGATCTTAGTAAAAACAAAATAATCATGATCATGGCAGGTTTGATGGTAGGGCTCCTTGTAGCTGCTTTGGATAATTCTATAATCAGTACAGCAATGCCTAGAGTTATTAGCAACTTACAGGGAATGGAATACTATGTATGGCCGTTTACATCTTACATGTTAACATCAACCATTGCAATAATCCTTTTTGGTAAATTATCAGATATTTACGGCAGAAAGTTAATTATAATATTTGGGATTATCCTGTTTGTTATAACCTCTATGTTGTGTGGTCTTTCTACCAATATATTTGAATTGATCCTGTTTAGAGGCCTTCAAGGAATTGGTGGTGGAATATTATTATCCCTCCCATTTATTCTGGTTGGAGAAATTTTCAGCCCAAAAGAAAGGGGTAAGTACATGGGAATACTTGCATCGGTATTTGGGATTTCAAGTGTTTTAGGACCAATACTTGGAGGAGTAATTACAGACGCTGTTGGATGGAGATGGATATTTTTTGTAAATGTCCCAGTTGGAATAGCTGCTGTAAGTATACTTATGTATTCTCTTCCTAACTTTAAGTTAGAAGGTGTAAAAAAAGTAATTGATTATTCGGGGATCATAACATTTACTCTGGCTTTAAGTGGACTTTTCTTGGCATTAACCCTTGCAAGAGATTTAAATGCATATCCCCTGTCTGAAATAGTTGGATTTTTGATCTTTTCAGTAGTGATGTTTGCGTTATTTATCTGGGCTGAGAAAAAAGCAGTGGAACCTATTTTACCCCTTAAACTGTTTAGTAATTCAATATTCACTATTTCCTCAATTGAAAACTTTCTAGCAAGTGCACTTATATTTGCAGGAATAATATATGTTCCTTTATTTGCGCAGAATATTTTAGGGATGAGTGCCACAAATGCAGGGCTTTTAATGATCCCAATGTTAATAAGCCTTACAATATCATCCAATATTGCTGGGCAAATTATTTCAAGGACTGGAAAATACAAAAAACTCGCCATTGTAGAGTTTGCAATTACTGGAATTGGAATTATGCTTCTGGCTACACTGAACGCGAATTCATCTCCTTATGCACTACTTGCATATTCCACAATTCTTGGTTTAGGTTCAGGAATGATGTACACTGTATTTACAATAAGTGTTCAGAATTCTTTCAGTTTACGAGAAATAGGAATTGTAACAGCTTCCATGCAGTTTTTCAGAAATGTTGGATCAACAGTGGCAATCCCGATATTTGGATATATAGTAAATGCAACTCTGGCAAGTCCAGCTATGGTAAATCTAAGTCAAAAACAGGCTCTTGCACTTTCTATCCAGAATGTTTTCTTAGCATCCATAGTACTTGCATTTGCAGGTTTAGTAATTGCATTCTTCCTTAAAGAAGCATCTTCAAATGATGAATCTACAGCTCAGGAAATTTCAGGTAATGCAGTGGATGAAGCGAAATAACTTATTTTATTTCGTNNATTAAAATTAGATTTAACCTGGAAAATGTTTTTTTTCCAGTGTTTATATTTATTAAGGCTGTATTTCATTTATTTTAATAGGATGCCCTGTGTATTACTCATATTGGGAGTTGTGTAATAATGGTTATTAAGGATTAAATTTTTAAAATAAGAATTTTTAATTTAAATTTAATTCAAAAGAGTTATATATGTGGTAATTTAACGTATATACGTAAAAAATTAAAATAAAAATTAAAATAAACGAAAAAATGGGCAAAAAAATTAGATTAAGCTTAGATTGAGGTGTTTTTCCATTATAACTGGGAATCATTTTTTTGTCTTTAGTAATAAGAAGTAAATTTTGGTGAAAATGTAAATGCAAACCGATGAATCACAATCAACTTTAAATTCTCCGCTGGGGGAGGACAAAACAAAAGGAGTCTCTATGATAACTGGAGACCCAAAAAAGGCAATAGTCAAACTTTCAGGCCCAATGATAATTTCAATGCTTCTAATGACCTTCTATAACCTGGTTAATGCTATATGGGTTGCGGGTCTTGGAGGAGACGCACTAGCAGCTGTGGGATTTGTAACGCCATTGTATCTAATACTTGTGGGCCTCAGCAATGGTCTTGGTGCGGGTGCAGCATCTGCAATAGCTCGATATATAGGTGCTGATAACAAAAAATACGCAAACAACGCTACATTACATTCCCTGTTCATTACGATAATTATTTCAATTATCTTGACTGTGCTGTTAATCGTATTCCTCAAGCCGATACTCATGCTTCTTGGGGCAGGAAATACAATAGATCTTGCAGTCCAGTTTGGACAGGTCACATTTGCAGGAACTATTTTGATGCTCTTTACAGGTGTAGGATATGGTATACTCCGTGCAGAAGGAGATGCCAAAAGAACAATGTATGCAATGGTAATATCCTCCGTCATGAATATGATTCTTGACCCTATACTCATCTACTGGGCAGGTTTGGGTATTTCGGGAGCCGCATGGGGTACAGTTATATCTATGGCATTTGTGTCTGCCGTTCTGCTTTACTGGTTCTTTGTGAAGGAGGATACATATGTTTCATTTTCAATTAAGGACTTTATGCCAGATATAACAGTTGCTAAAAACATTTTGGGTGTTGGGTTGCCTGCAAGTGCAGAGTTTCTTATAATGTCAGTTCTAGCAGGTATAGTTAATGGGCTCCTGGTTGTAGTCGCAGGAACAGATGCAGTTGCAGTTTATTCTGCAGGCTGGAGAATAGTAATGATGGCCACAATGCCAATAATAGCAGTAGGAACATCTGTAATTACAGTTGTAGGTGTTTCCTATGGGGCCCGAAAATACGAAAACATTTCTATAGCACATAGGTACTCTATAAAGATTGGACTTATCATTGCAGCTATTACAAGTGCATTGACGTTTGTATTTGCGCCTTATATTGCCTTGATATTTGCATACACTCCTCAAAGTGCATCACTGGCACCTACCATTTCAGCATTCCTTCAGGTAATGTGTTTTTTCTATATATTCATGCCGCCAGGAGTAATGTCAAGCTCAACATTCCAGGGTGTCGGTAAGGGAATGACATCCCTCACGCTGACACTGCTCAGGAATCTGGTTTTTATCGCAATATTTGCATATATGTTTGCGATATTTTTCGGTCTGGGAGAATATGGAGTATGGTGGGGAATTGTTGCAGGAGATATTTTGGGAGGTATAGTTGCATATGTTTGGGCACGTACTTACATCAACAGGCTTCGAGGCAGTGAAAACCCAAATTAAAAGAACTTAAACGGGATATATAATTTGATAGACATCTAATAAAAGTTATTTGTAATCAAATACTCTTTTTTATTTATTTTTAAAATAAGTGTTAAATAAATCTCATTTTTGTGTAAAACACATCTTAGAATAAGCATAAAATTAAAATGATGCATAGTAAAATATAATTTTAAAACTGTTTTTTTAATTATTCTCTTAAAATTCTTTTATAAACCAGATCATTAGGTCTTACTTTTTCTTTAACTTTAATACCAACATGCTGGCCCTTTTGAACTTCTTCAATAGTTTTACCATCAATTTGCATTGATTCAACCTTTTGAATTAAAGATCCAGTTGTTTTTCCTTCTATTATAATTTCGTCTCCAGCTCTCAGGTTATCCCATAGCCTGATTTCAGCTGCAGAAACATTTTTATAATAATTGACAACTGAACCAATATCTTTTTTAATATGTGTAGATTCATTGTACTGGCTGGTTTTATAAGGAGTTTTAAAGTAAAATCCAGTATCAAAACCTCTGTTAAATACTTTTTTAAGTTCTTCAATCCAGTTTTCATTAAATTTCCAGGAACCACTTTCATAACTATCAATAGCTTCCCTGTAAGTTTTGGTAACAGTCGCAACATAATCAGCAGGCCTTGCCCTTCCTTCTATTTTAAATGCATCAATTCCAGCTTCAATAAGCTCAGGTATATGTTTTATTGTGCAGAGGTCTTTGGGGCTCAAAATATGGCTTTCGTTTTCATTTTGAAGGAGTTGGAACTCATCTCCATCTTCAGATGTAAGTTTCCATTCTTTTCTACAGGGTTGTAAACATTCTCCACAGTTTGCACTTTTACTATAAAGATGTGAACTTAAAAAGCATCTTCCAGAAACTGCAACACACATTGCCCCGTGTATAAATGTCTCTATCTCTAATCTGGTATTTTTTTTAATTTCCTTAATTTCAGAGATCGATAATTCCCTTGAAAGGACAACACGTTTAACTCCAAGCTCTTCAAGTAAATTAAGTGATTCAAAATTAGAAACGTTGGCCTGTATGCTCATATGTGTTTCTATATTATTTTCTCGTGCAATTTTAAGCGCGCCAAGGTCTGAAATAATCAATGCATCTACTTCATAGGAATAAATAGTTGGTATAATCTCTTTTAAATAAGATACGTCCTTATTTTTCATTATGGTATTTGTACAGAGGTATATCTTTTTATCTGCGTCGTGGCACATTTCTACTGCTTCTTTGAGGTCGTGAAGTGTAAAATTTTTAACATTTGCCCTCATGTTGCATCCTTCAATACCTACATAAACAGAGTCTGCGCCGTTTGAAATTGCTGCGCTTAATGCCTGGAAATCTCGTGCAGGTGAAAGTAATTCTACTATTTTAATCACCGATGTTAGTTTATTAATCCTTCATTTAAATAAGGGAGTTATATTTATTCTTTTACCTAGGGGAATACCTGTACTTAAANNAATATTTGAGATTTTTGAATTTAAAAATGTTAAAATTTTTATATTGCAAATTCTTTTTGGGTTTTAGATAAAATATTTTATAATTTTAGTTAAAGTGGAAAAAAATAAAATAAAATGTAGAAAAAGTTAAGCGTTTAAAAATTATAAATTCAGCAAGTACAGCGCCTTGCTTCATATTCTTTAATATTATCTGGTAATTTTGTTGGGTATTCGCATGTAAGGCATCC
>DADN01000110.1 GCA_002509665.1 Methanobacterium sp. UBA8 | reverse complement strand
AGGGAGCATTTTTACAATTTCATTTGGGGCTATATTTCGCTTAACCCTCTTTGACAGCTGTTTTTTCATCATGGCTTCTTTATTAATACTTGTCCAGTAATAAGCCTCATCTCTGGTTCCTTTAGTAATTAAAATATACATTTTACCTTTATTTTTTCTTCCAGTTCTCCCACGACGCTGTATCATTCTTATTTCTGAGGGGACGGGTTCGTAAAGGATTACAAGGTCAACTGCAGGTATATCGATACCTTCCTCGGCAACACTTGTGGATATTAAAACATCATAGACGCCCATTTTAAAAGCTTTAATTACTTCTTTTTGTTTTTTCTGGGTTAATCCTTTTTCACCTTCTTTTGAAGCCTGGCCAAAGAATTTTACTGCATTGATTCCTTCTTCCTCACATTTTTCGTATATTCTATCTACAGTATCTCTAAACTGTGTGAAAACAATTATTTTAGAATCTTTGTTATTAAGCTCTTTTTTTAGAATATCTGCCAATAATTGAAGTTTCGGGTGTTCAATTCCATTTTCATGTGCTTTCTTGGTGAGGCGAATTGCATTTGAAAAATCTTCATCCATGAGAAGGCCTTTAGCAGCCTTTGTCCTTTTCTTTTTAAGCCGGTCAAAGTACTTGTCAAGAGTATTTATTCCCTGGGTCTCTAGAAGTTCAGCAGCGTGCATTGCATTTATAACCGCAGTTAGTACTGAAACTGCATAATAACATTTTTTAGGTGGATTAGAACTCTGTGCAATTCTTTTCTGGGCAGCCCCTTTAGCTATTAAAACATCCTTTTTACCCATATTCACTGACCTTATAACGCCCATTTTCTTAAGGGTATTCAGTCTTGCCTTTAAGGTGGTGTCAATACATTTTTTTATTTCTTTGAGCTCTTCTGTAAGTTCGGTTTTTATCCATTTAACTTCTACTGGATTGAAATATGGGGCAACGTCTGGATCTTCT
The DNA here is from genome assembly GCA_002509665.1 of Methanobacterium sp. UBA8. GTDB lineage: Archaea > Methanobacteriota > Methanobacteria > Methanobacteriales > Methanobacteriaceae > Methanobacterium_D. Next base: position 6,953 of record DADN01000110.1, on the reverse strand, counting down.
TCACTTTTAATGATCACGTCGTTTATAAAGAGATTTTCGCATACTTCATTAATTTTATCTTCAACAGACCCTGGAGAAGCTGTAAGTCCAAGCACCAGGGGATGCTTGCCCTGCTGCAGGTATTTACCTGCTAAATAAACGTAAGAATAAGATCCAACTCCTCTGTGGCATTCATCAAACACAACCAGTGAAACGTTTTCCAAGGAATATCTTGATGATATTAAGTCGGATTCTATGGTCTGGGGGGTTGCACATATGACTTGATGATCGTTCCATCTTTTAATTCTCTCTTCTGGCTTCACATCACCAGTTAAGGATGTTGCTGGAATGTTTAAAAATTCCCTGAAGCTTTCCTCGTGCTGGACAACGAGGGGCTTGCTTGGTGCGAGAATGAGAACTTTTGAGCCCTTGAAATTTTTGATCCGCTCCGCTCCAACTAAAACTGCTACTATTGTCTTTCCGAGCGCTGTAGGTGCTACTATCATTGTGTTTCCTTTTTTAAGCACGTCTGCAGCTAGAAGTTGTTGATAAAGCCGTGATTCTATTTTTTGATCTTTGATTAGGGGGTGTTCTATCCACTTTTGCATGGTTTTTATATTGGGCATGATCATATAAAAAGTTCAATTTTAAATTGAGTATATGAGATTGAAATATTAACTTAATCCATTTAAATCCTGAAATTAGGATCTTAAGCAATTTAAATATATAATTAAGCTATTATATCCTTTTAATAGTTAAAAAGAGAAAGCTTTTTTATATGGAAATTAATTCATAATTAAATAAGATATAATTAATTCAAAGTGCTGTTACATTATCTAATTTACTCGGGGGAATTTTATGGATATAGGAGATTATTATTCAAAATCGATTGAAAGTTTTAGAAGAAATTGGAAAATAACTGTACCTTCAATAGTAGCTTCAATATTAACTGCATTATTGATTATTGTGGGCTTTTTTGGGGTAATGGCAACTTTATCGCCAAATTTGAGTATTATGGGAAATTTCACGCCATCTATATTCTCTCAAATTAACTCAAATTCACTGTTTACAGCTGGCCTGATTTTATTAATTATTGAAATCCTGATTTATATTATAAATGCATTTAGAACTGCTGCTACAGTGGGAATGGCTAAACAAATAATAATGGACGGTTCTGCAAGTCTGGATATTGCATGGAAAGATGGGATAAAATTTTTCCCCAAAATATTTGTGGTTTCAATTATAAAAACGATTTTAACAGCTATAATAACTATACCTCTAATTTTAGGGCTTTATTTGATTTTTAATAATGTGATACTAAGTGGAATTTCAGTGCTTTTAATCGGATCTATAATACTCTTCATTGGGTTTATTTTAATTTCACTGATATTCTTTGTATTTAACCAGTCAATAGTTGTAGGCCAAAAATCAGTTATAGGCTCAATTAAAGACAGCTACGATATATTCTGGAATAATAAATTAACTGTATTTCTGGTTGCACTCATTAATGCCGTTATCTCGATGGGAATAGGTTTAATACTGGGAATTATTTCGATTCCTTTAACTTTCGTAGCTGGTCCATTTGCAACTCAAATTGTAGGGCTTTTGGTAAGTATCATACTTGTTCCTTATTTTGCACTGGTGATGACTTATATGTACATGGAATTAAAGATGGGTTTTCAGTGGATTGATCGGGATGCAAAGATTTTATAGTATCTTAAATGTAAAATAATGAGTTTAAAAAGGGTGAAAATGAGGAATAGATGTAATTTTATCTATTTCTCAATAATTTAATTCTTAAAATTAAATACAATATTACTATTTTTCAACAATCATGTTCTCTAGTTCATCAAAAACAACGTCTAACCCGCACATACTGGGCACGTAATTAGCTGCTTTAGCTGAATCAACCCCAATAACATCAAATCCGAGCTCTTCAATTGGTGCAACTACCATGCATGTATCACAGACCATTTTTCCACCGGCTTTTTCAATTATGTCTGTGTAACCCATTCTGTCTGCTGCAGCTTTAACTGAAATTGATGTACAAACCCATAATTCGTTTTGAAGCTGTTTTCCAGCCACTTTCTCTGCAATGGTCTTGATTTCTTCGATGGATGCATGTGGGCAGCCTAAGCATATTAAATCTGGCTTTTTGCTGCTTGTTGAAAGTTTTTCCTTTGTTTCGTCAATATCTTTCCTGCTAATGCTGATTTTTTCCAGATCGCTGGTTTCCAGCCCTTCAAGTGCAAACTTGTATTCTGGAGTTAAGTTTTCAACGTGATATAGCGCAACGGCGCCTGATGAAGCAAGTGCAGCGCCTAAACTTTTTAAGTTATCCCTTTTTGATGTATTTTTAAATTTAAAATAAGGTACTCCGTCACCTACAGCTTTCCCAACAAGATATCCAATAGATCCATAGTCTGTTCCTTCAATTTCAGTTTCAACATCAACAATTAAATTAGCCTTTCTTTCTTCATCGAGATGGTAACCGTATTCTGGTGTTTTTCCACAAATTGCGGCTGAAAGTGCTCCAGGTCCACCTTCTCTGTTTGTTTTAGCACCAATAACTGAGTTTACATAGGCTACAGCAGATGACTCAGACCATGCAATATGGTCACCTCTCATTGGAACGTTTCCAACAAGATATGGAGTACATGTACATGTGGTGGTTATATCCATCTTCCTGTAGGCTTCAATTATCTTCAACTGCCATTTTGTAAATTCATCGCTAAATCCAAGGTCTCTCCTTTCCAGGTCAACACCAGCAGGGTTCAGGGTTGATGGGACTATGACTCCTGCATCCTGAGCCATGTCATCTAAAAATTCTAAGCCTGCATCTCCAATTGTTTTATACGAAACTCCGGATATCTGCGCTGATGTTATGTTCACAAGTTTTTCAGCGTTGTATATATCGCCTAAAGCGACTAATATTTCCATACTTTTTTGAACTGAAGACCCATATTCGCCTTCTAGCATTTTTTCTTCTTGGGGTGTAAGGTACATAAAAATCACTAAAATTTTTAATTCATTAACTTCAACAGGAAGCTAAATTGATGTATTTTCTATATTTAATATCTTCAAGATTTATTCTGAATTTATTTTTTATATTCATTTTTAATTTAAGTTAATTTATACTTGCTTAACTAAGATTAAAAATAGTAATTTATTTTATATTTTACATGCTTTATTGACAGCACTGCTTAATACTATGTTTTAATGGATATATATTGAAATTACTTAGAATAAACTGTATCTAACCGTATTGGGATGTATTAAAGCAAAATTAATAAAATAGAAAATATAAATTTAAGTTAGTATCGGATTTAAAAATAAAAAAATTATTGTCTGATTTGAGTTCCAACTATCTCATCAACAATGTCTGTGAAATTATCCATATCTTTGAAAGGTACTACTGCACCAGCAGCTATATTATGGCCTCCTCCGGCTCCATTAAAGCTTTTAGCAGCTTCACCAAGTGCATAACCAAGGTTCACGCCTTTTTTAATAAGGTCCATGGTGGTTCTTCCAGACACTTTTATGATGTTGTCCATCTTAGATATGGCAATTACTGGCTTATTTGGATTTAAAATTTCGAGTTCAAGTCCAATACTTGATAGTGTACCCATTAAACTTTTTCTGGCTTTGTCTTCAGTGTAAATATACTGAATATTATCTAATTGAACTGATCCCTCTTTCTTAATCCAGTCTATGCCTTTAACTAGGCTGTCTCTGTATTTTTTAGCAAATGTTATCCCTTCTTCAAGAGCATTCTCCCTTTCACCAATGCATATGCTCAGTCCGACACCGTACTTTTTATTCTTACCGCAGGCATCAAGAATCCTTGAATAGTCTTCTATATTCCTCAAAACGGGAGTTTCACGTGGTATGCTGTAAACTTTGTCGAATATTTTAGGGTTTATTTTGATGAGTTCTTCTTTTAACAGGTCTTTTTCTTCTTCTGCTAATTCATCGAATTTGATTCCGTAAGATAATCCGCGTTCTTCCAGGAATGCTTTAGTTCCTTCAGGATCTCCGGAAATACCTTTTAAAGCAGGGTTAAAAGTATATGAAAGTGCTTTATAAAGTGGTTCTTCCTTTTTGTAGGTTATTTTAAGGTCTTCATGTTCTTCGATTACGCCAGCATTAAGGCCTTCGTCAAGCATCATCTTGTTGACGCCTGTGATTTCCTCACTGCACTGCATATCTCCGTAAGCACCGGCTAATGCAAGCCCTGTAAGTTCTACGTTCTCCATTCCTCGGACAGTTAAATAAGAAACTCCTGAGGCGCTCACGTCCCTTGTTCCATCCATTTCAAAGAGATGTGGGTTTACATGGATTAAATTTTTGTATTCATTGTCCTGATCACCTAACACCTGATGATGGTCGGCAATTATTGAATCAGCTTTTAATTTGCTTATAAGATCAGGATATGCACTTCCCATATCACAGAAAACGAATAATTTGTATCTTTCGTTCCTTAATTTTCTTACAAACTCTTCTTTGAGCCTTGGAACTATTGTGACATGGAATTTACCGCCTTGTTTGGAAATTGCGTTACACATTACTCCTGCAGCGGACAGTCCATCAGAATCATTGTGTGAGATTACTCTCACAACATGATCATTTTTAATGTGCTCCTTTAAAAGGGAGCAGGCTTCATCAGCTCTATTTAACAAGTAATGCTGCGCTTCTTGGGTCATATCTCCATCCTTCAGGGAGTACACCGTCGTTTGTGTAGTATCTGACTAATCTTCTTATTTTAGATTCGATAATCCTTAAACCTCTCCTTGTGTGGAGGTCTTTTGGATTTTCTTCAAGGTGTTCCCTTATGTTTACAGCTCTTCTTATGAGGTTCATGAGGTCTTCAGGGTATTCGAGTCCCTGGTCGTGTTTTTCAAGAATTTTGGTTATTTTCTGTCCGGTTATGAGTTTAACATCTGGGATTCCGTACTGGTCTCTTAATATAATTCCAATTTTACTTGTGGAGTTTCCTTCTTTTGTGAGTTTTAAGATTAACTCTTCTATTTCTTCGGTTGAGTATTCAACCCATTCAGGCTTAATTGCCATTAAAATCACCTCAAAAATTTTTTTTTCCGGTTCGGAAAATCTCTCCAAATTCGAAGAATTTTGGAGTGCAAAATTTTTTTATTTTTTGCTAACTTTGATTTTCCTCAACCTCTTACTTAATTAGCTTAATTGAATTTTCAAATAGTTAGTCATCTGCAGCATGTTCATTCAGCCATGATGCAAATTTTTCAAGTGACCTTCTCCTGTGAGAAAATTCATTTTTTTCATCTGTTGTAAGCTCTCCAAAGGTCTTATCATATCCTTCTGGAATAAAAAGCGGATCGTAAGCAAATCCATGATTACCCCGCTCTTTGTATGCAATATGTCCTGGAACAGTGCCTAAAAAAACCTCGGGCTCGGCTTTGGGTGTGCAGTAGCCAATAACCGACCTGAATTCGACGTATCTGTCTTCAACATCATTCATGAGCTTTAAAATGCCTTTATTACCAAGTGTTTCCTGCACGTAGGACGAGTAAGTCCCTGGAAACCAGTTTAAGGCTTTTATAAAAAGACCAGCATCTTCTACTATTACAGGTCCTTCTAGTTTGCTTGCAGCATACTTCGCGCCAAATTTGGCCACATCAACCAGCTCTCCCTGCACTTCAGGGTAGCCTAGATCTGTATGTTCAAGCTCTATGCCAAATTTTTCAAAAATTCCTTTGGCTTCTTTAACTTTGTGTTTGTTACCAGTTATAAAGTTTATGACTCTGACCATTTTTTACCATTCCACCAAAAACTGATCCTGTGAATGTTTTTTATTTCTTTGAAGAGTAATTAAACTTAACAAATCAATATAAAATTATTTAAATTCTGTTAAAACTTGCCCGGATGGTAATTGGGTGAATTATTATTCTGGATTATAGCATAAATTTTTCCTTTTTTTCTGTCTATCATACAGCTCAGCTTGAACGAGACCCGCGACTTTTTTATGGCTGTCACTGTAGGTATCCCAAACTGAAACGCACCATTTATGGATCATTTCATCTCTTTCAGGGCCTCGTGGAGCATTAAGAACATCATAAACTGTAATATTTCCTCCGGATATGGGTAAATCAAATTTAGGCCATTCTTTCCTGTGTTTTGCCAGCTTAACATGTGCTGTTTGCACTTCTCTTCCTGTAAAACCCTTTTCTACATGCAGATAAAGGCCAATGAGGGCAAATGCGAGGGTGATTGGTTTTGTATTTCCTTCGGCGCACTGGGCTGCAAAGGCGTCAACTGCATACTGGTGGATAAATGAAGGATCAGGGTGAGTTTGAGTGTAGCAGGAAAGTTTGTAGAACATTTCCTGTTCAGGTTTCTCTGGATTCATAGTAGTATTCCTTTATTGGGTCATATTTTGCTATGTGAGTTTATAATTAGTCATGTTCTGTATTATTTACAGTGTACCTTCTTCTTCCCTCAATTTCATCAATTTTTTTGGCTACTTCTTCATAATCATCAGCAGTTTCATACCCTTTCAAAATCTCTGTAAAGCATAAATCAGCGATTTTGTAGTGGATGCCGCCAATGGCTTTTTTAAATACCAGGAGGTCAACACCTTTATCTTCAACTAATTCTGAATTTTTTCCAAGTCCAAAATCTATGAAAACTATATCGTCATTTTCTAAAATTAAATTTGAAGTTGTAAGGTCCCCATGAATTATGCCGCAGTTGTGCAACTTTGCTATGTTTTCCCCAATTTTCCTTGAAATCGTTTTTATTTCATCCAGGGAAGCATCTTCAAAGACCTCTTTAATTATTTTCCCTTCAATTTTTTCTAAAACAATGGCATGATCTTTTTTGTTTATGTCATAGATGAGGGGAGTTTTGACTTCGCACATTTTGGCTTCGCCCAAAAGTTTCGCCTCTTTCTTTGTCCTCTTTTTCCGCAGCATGTGGTCAATTTCAGGAATCCTGTAACT
>DADN01000150.1:29711-31974 GCA_002509665.1 Methanobacterium sp. UBA8 | reverse complement strand
ATTCTAATTTCATCAAAGCAGCATACTTCAGATTGTCTGTTAGATTATAGCTTTAATTGGAAATTGAGAATTAATAACTACAATTTGATTATTTATTCTGAAATTCGTTTTGAACACATAATTTAAATCATGACAGAGCTATAAAAACAACACCTAAAACCATAATTACAGACCCTGTAAGTCGCCCTTTTATGCCTTTTTCCTTAAATATTAAATATCCAAATAAAACACTCATTATAGCACTTGTTCTTTTAATTGCAATAACATAAGGAACAAGGAGAGCCGTGATAGCTATATACTGAGCCACTAATGATGAAGCACTGAAAATTCCAACTGCAAATAAAAGTTTAATGTCCATCCCAGTTAACTTTGTATGATTACAAAATTCATGTATTAACACAGGAGCAAGGGTGACTGATGTAAATACATGCACTGATACCGCCCAAAATAGGGGCGAAGAGTTTGTTATACCAATTTTATCTATACTTGAAGTTATGCTTAATAAGAAAGCGGCTATTAACATCAGCTTGGGGCCTTTCTCTTTTACCATTGCTTTGAAAGGGCCTAAATAATCTGAAGTTCTTCTTTGTGTAGTTACTACTTTTCTTTTAGTATTCAGTATATAAGAGCCTATAACAATTAAAATGACACCTATTATACCAAGAAACGTGGGATATTGGCCAAGAATTAAGGGCGCCATTATCAATAAAAATAAAGGAGTAAAAGACGTTAATGGTATTACTAAAGATAAATCAGAGTGTTTCATGGATTTCAATTGCAGGATGGTTGCTGTGACATTCAAGATACCATCTAAAATTAGTGCAATCCAGTACTGATTTCCAAGTGACGGAATACTTATAAAAAAATAAGGGAAAAGTAAAAAGGGCAGTGCAAAAAATCCAAATGCCCATGTAACAAGATATTCATCCATATCTTTTAGTCCCATTTTCCCAGAAACGTTTCTCAGGGCTTCAAAAAGTGCAGATAAGATTGCATATATATAAGAAATTATCATAAAAAATAAAAAATTAATTGAATAATTTGTTTATCTTGCTTCCCCTTTTGCGCAGTAGTAGCCTCCAGGTTGCCCTTCACCTAATTTGTTTTCTTTCCATACTTCACATTGACCACATTGACACATCTGACTTGGATCGAGCCCGTCACATGTAGCTTTTCCTGTTGAACAGTAAACACCAGGTACATCTTCTTTACTTGGATTTCCCCCACTTTGGGACTTTAATTTACTTAGTTTATCCTGCACACATTCACTTTTGGCTTGAACTGGACATCCGGGGCAGAGACATTTCTGGATATTTTCCATGTTAAAATCAACATTTACCATATTCTCACCTCAGCAAATATTTTCTTCAGTAGTATTACTCTTTTTAATATAGTTAATATATGTTAGAGAACATAATATTCCAAATTCAAAATTTAGAAAAATAANNCACTATTTACTTTTTAAAATAAAAATAAAGTATTTTTAGAATTATAGTATATGCTATTAGCTACCTACAGTGCCATTAGAAATTTTTATTTAATATTAATTACATAAAATATAGCATGACTGACCAAAAATATTTAAATTTGGGATTAAAGTCTTTAATTATATTAATTGTTTTATTTTTGTCTATTTGTGCCGTAAGTGCACATCAGCCCCGTTTAGAAGCGGGAATAAACAGTTCAATGAACAATCCAATTGTTGTGCAGAACCCCGAGATATCTCAAGCTTTTTATGGAAATTTGAACGGACAGCCTGATTATTATAAAATAACTTCAGATAAGCCCTTTGAATTGTATGTTAATATCCTCGTACCACAAAGTCCAGGCATCAGTGGAGATTTTGTCTCGGCACAGATAACTGATTCATCTGGAAAACCCATAGCACTGCTTGATGGGACAAAATCAAATTGGAGCACAATGTTTGAGGAATTTGGTGGTGATTACTATTTACAGGGTCCTGAATTCACCCAGAATGTCAGTGCAGGAACATACTACATCAAAGTGTTCAACGCCAACAATACAGGTAAATACTCAATGGCAGTAGGAGATATAGAATCTTTTCCAGCAGATGAATCTCTAAATGCAGTTATAACAATACCACTTCTTAAAGAGCAGATATTTGGTAAACCTGTTACTGCATTATTCTTTGAGTTTTTAGGCATCATATTAGCTCTCGGATCTATAATGGTCCTGTTTGCAATGCTTATAATGTCTCGAAAATCAGAAGAGATTACACAACTAACAATAAAAGTAAACAGTG
>DADN01000150.1:15840-29680 GCA_002509665.1 Methanobacterium sp. UBA8 | reverse complement strand
ATCATTAACAGCATTCTACTGGTAATATTAATTATTCTAAGCTGGTACGTAGGTTCTAAGATATCTAAAATGAAATTTAACAATTTACCACTAATTCGTGCTGCAGTACTGGTTATACTATGGCTGATATTTGTTTACTGGGCAATAGCAGTGATTTAACTCAATTAAGGAGTATAATATCATGGACAAGTTTGAAGAAAAAATGGATGAATTAAATCATATGCCAGAAGAAGATAAAGCCAGTTCGTTAAACCAGATGAATGCAGATTGTATATGTCCAATCTGCCCAACTTACAATGAATGTTCAAAAGAAGCTGATGAATTACTATTTTGTGTAACTGGAAAGAGTGAAACCTGCATAACTAAAGAAAGAGGATGTATGTGCCCAACATGCCCCTTTGCACAGGAATATGGAATTGGAATCAAATACAATTTCTACTGCACGAGAGGTACAGAACTTGAGCAACGCCGAATGTAAACTGACTTAAAACTCTTTTTTAATTTATTTTAATTTTTTAGTGAACTTTAAATAATTTAGATAACTACAGATTAATACCCAATTTTAGTTGACAGGTTATAAAAATGGACTTAATAACAGGCACACTACTTGTTTTCGGAGCAGGTATTTTAGAATTATGGGCAGCCATACCTCTTGGACTAGCCATCAACCTCAATCCAGTTATAATTGGAATTGCATCAGCAGTAGGGGCAATTGTAGCTGCATTTCTGGTTACAACTGTTGGAGACAGCATCAGAGAAAAAGTCATAAAATGGCGTTATGGAGAAAATAAGGATTTAAAAGACAGCAGATATTATAAAATATGGAATAAATATGGTATAGTTGGACTTGGACTTATCTCCCCATTACTTTTCGGTGCCCCCGTTGGAGCAGCACTTGGAGTTGCTTTAGGATCTGGTAAAAAACCATTGCTGATCTGGATGAGTATCGGTATTGTTATATGGAGCGCATGCCTTACAGCAGCAGGTTATCTGGGACTTATGAGCTTTGGAATCATTAAATAAAAGATAGTTAAGTTATACATCCTGTTTCACCGCAAACTGAAATTTTCAAAATTAATTTAATTTAAGTACAAAAGTAATATTAAATGCTAAATAATATTAATTTAATATTTTTTTTAATATTCAGACTTTTTAGTTGAATTTAAATAGATATCAATTCTAATAACCAGTAATTTGTCGATCGAAACATTTAATAGTATAATTAAGCTAATCTTTTTTTAAAGATAATCTATTTATTAGAATTAAAATAAGAATAGAATAATAAAATAGAGTTTGATATTACTTTTAAATAATGTTGATAAGCATATCATCAGTTTAATATGTTTTAGAGGGTGTTATAGTTGGAGAAGATAAAAATAGCGATAATTGGACTTGGTAATTGTGCAAGTTCTTTAATACAGGGAATTCATTATTATAAAAACAAGGATCCAGAAGATGCCATTGGTTTAATGCATCCAGTAATTGGGGATTATACTGCATCAGATATAGAAGTGGTAGCTGCTTTTGATATAGACAAAAGAAAAGTAGGTAAAGATGTAAGTGAAGCTATTTTTGCAAAGCCAAACTGTACCCAGGTTTTCTGCCCCGAAATTCCAGAGATGGGAGTTAAAGTATCAATGGGTAAAGTCTTAGACGGCGTTGCTCCACACATGAGCAATTATGACGATGAGTATACATTCTTAGTATCAGATGAAGAACAAACTGATATTGTAGAAGTTTTAAAAGAAAGCGGAGCTGAAATGATTGTAAATTATCTCCCAGTAGGCTCTGAAGAAGCAGTAAGGTTTTATGCACAGTGTGCCCTTGATGCGGGAGTTGCATTTATAAACTGTATGCCCGTTTTTATTGTAAGCGACCCAGAGTGGGCCAAAAAATTCGAAGAGAAGGGAATTCCTGCAGTTGGAGACGACATTAAAGCTCAAATAGGCGCCACAATTACACATAGGACATTAGCTAACCTATTCCGAGAAAGGGGAGTAAAAGTAGAACGTACATACCAGTTAAACACTGGAGGAAACACCGATTTCCTGAACATGTTAAACCGGGATCGTCTTGATTCCAAAAAAGAATCAAAAACAGAAGCTGTACAATCTGTGCTTGCAGAAAGACTTCCAGATTCTGATATTCACATCGGTCCAAGTGACTACGTACCATTCCAAAAGGACAATAAATTATGTTTCCTTAGAATGGAAGGTAAAACATTCGGGGATGTACCTATGAACATAGAATTAAGGCTCAGTGTCGAAGATTCACCAAACTCGGCAGGATGTGTCATAGATGCAATTCGCTGCTGTAAATTAGCTCTGAGCAGAGGTATAGGTGGCCAGCTAACATCAATTTCGGCTTACACAATGAAACATCCACCAGAACAGTTCATAGATGAACAAGCATACAACATGGTGAATGAATTCATTGAAGATAAAAGAGAAAGATAAATTATTCTCTAATTATTTCTTATTTTAAAAAATTAAATAAAAAATGTATAAATTCCTATTTTAAAGCCCAAATTCTCCAGTATCAATCCATTCATTTTTAAGAAGAGTCCACCAATCAGTGGCGATTCCTTTTAGCACATATTCATATGGCAGCCATCCATAACCTTTTTCGCCCCAAGTACCCCAAGAATTACGTATAAGAAGAGCTCCAGTAGTTGAAGTTTCGCAATTTTCATTTTTAATTTCCATATTATCATCATATCCAACAGCCACAATAGCATGTCCTCCCTCGATCTGCTCACCATCACAGGGAAAAGGTATTTTTCCACCGTTATTCAGGGTCTGTTCTATCGAACTGTATACTGTAAATCCAAACATGGAAGGTAATCCTGCGGCCAGATTTGTTTTGATTCTTTTTAAAATATCATTTACAGAGGCAGATGGCGGATCAAGCCTTAAATATTGAATAGTTTTGTAATTCCCAGCACATGCATAACAAAATGTGTCTGGCTCTTTATCGAAATTTGGAGCTTTATCTGTGTAGGGCCAGTATTTTTCGGGTGGGACTCCAAAAAGTACTAATGCCCCCATGGTTGATCTTAGTTCCGCTCCACTATCGCCTTTCAATCCCATCAGGCGTCGAGTTGTTTTATAAAGGAAGAGTCTTGATGCATCTATATGTTTACCAAATGCTTTACGTTCGAAATATTCTACAAGTCCAACACCTGCATTGGCAGTACATGATCCAAGATTTTTCTGGTCTTCTACTGGAGAACACCATTCTCTCAGATCTACACTATCTGGAATTTTTTCTACAGGATCTGAAATGCCCATTTTATCCATCGCAGGTCTTATATTTTCATGGTCCACAGTATAATCCCTAAAATCAGGAAGATCTGGTATCCATCCCATTTTCTTTTCAAAAATTTCATCCACATTCCTACTATCCCTAAAATCAGGGAGATCTGATGTTAATCCTACTCTTCTTTCAAAAGTTTCATCCATATTCAGCCCTCTTATATTAAGTCCATTTAATTAAAGTTTTGTAAGTACTTACACGTATATAAAGTTACATTTAATCAAAAATTAAGAATATCTTGATAATAATGGTACAGAATATCTAAAAGTTATAAAAATAAAGTAAAAAAGAGGTTGTAAAACACTGAAGTATTTAAGAGCAGATAACTCCAATTCTTAGACATTATCTATCCCTTTAATCCGTACCCGCGTATCATAGTAAGGAGTTCCATTTCCAATCTCACTTATTATGGGCTGAGTTAAAACATTCACGCATTTATTATATTTTAACCATCCTCCTTTATATGTAAGAATATAATCCGTTCTAACCTCATCATCTTCTTTCACTTTAACAACAAGGCTCCCAACAGGAGATTCAATCAGTGCTTTATCCCCATCAGCTAAATTATTTTCCTTCAAAATATCTGGATGAACATGGACTTCTAAAAATCCATCTACCAGCTCACTTTCAGGAACTACAGATCCTATGAAGTTTTCTGCCATTGTTGAAAGGAGTTTTAATGGGAACTCTTCTACACCCATATCCCTGATAGAAAGCTCTCCTATAAATTCAAAGCGCCCCGATTTTGTTTTAAATTCCCTGTCAGCAAACGGTATTTCAGTTTTATTGACCATTCTTTGAGGAGCGTTCTGCAGGTCTTCAAAATCTATACCTCTATCTAATATAGGTGCTGCCAGTTTTTTGAGCCAATCTTTAGCGCTTCCCGACATTTCATCAAAAATCCCTAACCTCCTCGCGAGGAGCTGGAATATCTCAAATTCAGACTTTGTTTCTCCTTGTGGAGACACTACTGGATTTATTGGAGACACCCAGTTGTGACCATAGCTTCCAATTAAATCTTCTTCTTCCAAATAAGTGGTAGTGGGTAGAAATAGATCTGCACTTTCTGATGTATCATTTAGAAAATGATCCATCATGATAACAAAATCTGCACTATCAAAACCTTCTTTAACCTTTAATGAATTGGGATTTAAATTAACAGGGTTTCCTGAAGCTAAAAATATGAGTTTTATAGGAGGCTTGTCTGTATCAAGGATAGCTTCACCTATTTTAGGCATTGGAAGCTTTCTCTGATTTTTTCCTCGTTCATCAAGTTCTACAGAAGAAAAATCAAAGTACTCAAACTCCTCAAATCCCTGGCTTACACCACCTCCAGAGATTCCAATGTTTCCAGTTACAGCAGCAAGAGCATCGATCATGCGGAAAGCAAGATGCCCCTGCACATATCTGTGAAGCCCCCATCCAGTAATGATACTTGAAGGTTCACCCTGCGCATATTCAAGTGATAATACTTTTATTTTATCCAGGTCAACACAGCATTTATCTGATAAATATTCAAGAGAAAATTTATCCAGTATCTCTTTGTATGAATCAAAATTTTTGGTATAATTTTCTATAAAATCATTATCAACATGATCAGTTTCTAATATGATTTTAGCAATTGCCATTGCAAGATAAATGTCCGAACCTGGTGCTGGCTGTATAAATTCATCTGCCTGTTTTGCAGTTTTTGTTTTTACAGGATCTATTACGATTATTTTAATTCCATTCCTTTTTGCTTTTCTTAAAATTCTCCAGAGATGCACATCTGTTGCTGCAGGGTTCCTTCCCCAGACGATTATTAGATTACTGTTGAGGTGATCAAGTGGATCATGGGATATTTTAACACCAAAGTCAAGTTCCATTGCAGAATGACCTATCCCGCCACATACTGTGCCGTATGTAGTTGTGACCCCACCTAATAAATTAAAAAATCGCCTGTTCATAGCTTGTAAAGCTGTACGGGCTCCAAAGCCCTGGTAGTATAGAATTGCAGAACTTCCATATTCTTCAATAACATGTGAAATCTTTGAAGCCGCAATATCAAGCGCTTCATCCCAGCTTATTTTTTTCCACACCCCATTTTCTTTTAAAAGAGGGTGAATAACCCTATTAGGGCTGTAAAAATAAGTCTTCAAATAGTGAGATGTGTTTTTACATAAAAACCCTGCAGTTACATCATGTTCCTTGTTTCCACGTAATTTAGTAACTTTACCGTCTTCCGCACTTGCTATAATACTGCATGCACCAGTACAATCCCGAGTACACGCCGTAACAACTGTTTTCAAGAAGTATCACCTTATAAATATTAAATTTTAATAAAATTAACCAGTATTATCGTTATATTATCTAAATATAATAAAAAATTTTCCTAACCCTCAAACACCAATGGTGTTTAGGGCGCCAAAAATTCTTGAATTTTTAGAAAATGCGTTGCATTTTCTAACTCCCGAAAATCTTTGATTTTCGAGGATTTTGAGCGATAAAAAAAGTGAATAATTTAGTTATCCTTTTTGTAGCCCTATCTGGATTATTCTTCCAGCTCAATAGCTCCATTAGGACAAACATCTGTACATGTTTCACATAAACTGCATTCTCCAGGGTTCACAATTACTATTTTGTTCCCTTCAAGTTTGAGAATTTCCATTGAGCAGACATCTGCACATTCTCCACAGTCTATACCATCACATTTTCCAAAATCAATTTTTACATTAGCCATCTATATCTCCCCAATTTAAAAAGTTCCATCTATTTCTTCTATTTCTATAGCCCCATACGGACAAATTTCCAAACAATTACCACATAATTTACAATATTCCGGTGATTTTATTGACACATTACCTTTATTAATGGTAAAAACATTGGTAGGACATATGCATGCACATGCCCCACATCCTGATCCTTCACATTTTCCGTAATCCAGTGATATGTTAACTGTTATCAACTTTATCCCACCTGATGTTTCATAACTTAGATCAGGCAAATCACAATAGCCCCTAGTTCATATACAACCAGTTAGCTCAATAGATGTTTTGAACACTCGCTTACAGCATCTTTAACTTTACAATCCAGCTGTATTGGTTTTATTCCCAGTTTTCTAAGTTCAATTGTAGGTTCATTTCCGATTTTATTGCAGAGAACTGCTTTACAATCATTTATAAGATCTATTGATGCTACCCATCGTTCCTGATGATTATTTAAGGGCATCGCTGTTTTTTCTCGTATTTCGTGGAATTTACCTTCCCCATCTTCAATTTCATATATTAAAAATCGATCTGCATCCCCAAAATGCAAATCTACAAGCTTACCATCTGTTGATGCTACTGCTATCTTCATTTAAATCTCCTCCCTGGCAAATTCTTCCACCATTTCTCCTGGTTCTTCTATCTCGTATCCAGCTTCATCATAGTAGAAGTCGAGTATTGTATTTGTTAATTTGTCAACGAAGTCAATACCTCCATTATATCCCAGTACAGATATTCTCTGCGCTCCTAATCTATCAAATACTGGGAAACCTACCCTAAACAGTGGAATATTTTCTTCTTGAGCTATGCTGGCCCCGTAAGCATTTCCAATTAAAATATCTGCCCCTGCGTCTTTAATTTCTCTGTGCATGTCATAGAGGTCACCACCTGCTAAAATAGTAGGTGAAACTCCTTTTTCCTCGGAAATATTATTGATGTCCTCAATAAATCGTTTACTTTTGGTACCAGTACACACAACAGTTGGGACCATACCCATTTCACAGGTAAAACGTGTTAATCCAGATACAAAGTCAGGATCTCCAAATATAGCCACTTTTCGGTGATAATTGTATGAATGGGCATCTACCATAGCGTCTATAAGCCTACCTCTGTCTTTTTCTATCGAATCTGGAATTTCTAAATCTCCAAGTTGAGATACTGATTTTACAAAGCTGTCTGTATTTTCAAGGCCTATAGGAATAGGTCCAGATATAGATTTAACCTCAAATTTATTTTCGAGGAATACCCCTGCAGAATCCATATGTTTGGATAAAGAGATCGTACCTAATGAGTTGGCCGTATCTTCAATTTCCTCGATGGTTGTTCCTCCATTATATAAAGACAGAGTATCTTCTGTAAGTGGTGCGTCAAGGTTTTCTGAGGTGTCCGTTAAAATTATACTTTCACAGTCCATCTCTTTTAAGATATTTTTAACCTCTTTTACATCTGCTGGTGATATATTACCTGTAATTATGTTAATTTTTCCATTTTTGACTGTTGGAGCAGCTAGATGCTCAACAAGAGCTTTTACAGTCCTGTTGTATCCTTCAACATGTGATTCAACATAACTTGGAGTTGAAATTGGGATGATTACAGGCATTTCCTGGTCCAGGTTTGCATCTTTAAATTTCTCTATAATCCCTGCCATGTCGTCTCCAATGGTTTCTGTTAAACAGCTGGATGTAACTGCTATCATGCTTGGAGACTGTTTTTCGGTGATATTTTTTAAAGCTTTCATTAGATTGAATTCACCACCATAGATTACAGTTTTTTCACTCATAGAAGTTGATGCAACTTCTATGGGTTCTCTAAAGTGCCGGGTGAGTTGAAACCTTATATATGTGCTGCAGCCCTGGGAGCCGTGAATGAGTGGCATGGAGTCTTTAACCCCTAAAAGGGCTTGTATGGCCCCCATTGGCTGGCACATTTTGGAGGGATTTACTACAGCAAATTTTTTATCGTGATGCATTTTAGTCACCTCTCAAACTTGTGGAGGTTAGTTCAAACACTGGACTTGAAACTGAAGCGTCCACTTCTTTTGCAAAGCTTACGAAACCTCTAAATCCTGCAAATGCAGTTATTCTGTCATGGTTAAAGTCACAAAATGGAATTCCAAGCTTTAATGAGATGTATTTCTCTTTAGCACCAGATATTAATAGATTTGGTTGGTGTTCTTTAAGAAGTCTGGTTAATTCTGCTGAATTTGCATCATCTACAATTATGGTACCATCTCTAACAGCTTCCTTGATCATTTCATAATCTTCTCTAATTCCATTTTTTGTTCCTGACATCATTACATCCATACCCAATTCTTCAAAAGGCCTTACAAGAGACCAGGCTTTGTTACCTCCGACGTACAAAGCAACAGTTTTTCCAGTTAATCGCTTTTTATATTCTTCAATTTTATGTGTTACCTCTTTGAGTCCAGATTCGATTATTCTTTCGGTCCTATCTATCATTTCTTCGTCACCAAAGAAATCGGCTATATCCCTTAAAGAGGCTACAGTTTGTTCAAGACCGAAGAAATTAACTTTTATAAATGGTATTCCATATTTTTTTTCCATTTTCTTGGCAACGTAATTTGAAGATTTCTGGCACTGGACTATATTGAGCTTAGCCCGGTGTGCCTGAGCTATTTCATCCACATGGGAATCTCCTGTTAATGTACTGATTATATTGACACCCATTTCTTCAAGTAGGGGTTTGATTCCCCAGAGATCCCCTGCAACATTGAATTCGCCCACTATGTTGATATCAAAGGGAGTAGTCTCTTCAGGTTCTTTTGTTCCAATTACATAGTCCAGTAATGCATCGCCACCGATCCAGTGCCCTTTAGTTTTATTATGGTTCTGGAAACCTTCGGATTGAACAGGTATAACTCTACATCCAGTTATTTCCTCTGCTTTTTTGCATACTGCTTTAATATCATCCCCAATTATGCCCGCAACACATGTAGCATACACAAATACCGCTCCAGGCTTGTATAACTTATTAAGTTCTATTATGGTTTCATATAACTTTTTTTCTCCACCGAAGATGATATCTTTTTCTTGTAAGTTTGTAGAACATCCTTTTTTGTATATATCTTCCCTTGAAGTTTTACTTCCCCTTATATCCCATGTACATGCCGCACATCCTATCGGACCGTGTACCAGGTGAATTGAATCTGTAATTGGCATNNGTAAACACATGTTCTCTGGGTAACTGTACCTGGAAGACTGGCCTTATCACATACAGGAATAGATAATCCTTCTCCTTTTACACATACGTGTTTCTTACGAGATTCAAATGTTTCAGTAACAGGTTCCATTATAAATACCCCTAAATTCTCTCCTTAATTTGTTAAATAATTTAAAAAAAATTGTAATAGGCCCCATAGAGCCCATCCACATATAATCTACTGCTGAAGTTTCCAGTGTTCTGGTTCATAGTATTTTTCAAGTACAGTATTAGTTATCAGATCCATGAGGTGTATACCACCATTGTACCCCACTATAGGGCGCCTGTGGTATCCTACACGGTCATAAACAGGGTACCCAACTCTTACCAGAGGAATGTCATTTTCTTTAGCCATGAGCCTTGCATCTGATCCTCCTATCATCAGATCAACAGGATTGTCCTTGATATACACTTCCATTGACCTTAAATCTTGATCAATCATGGTATCTATCTCAGCTCCAGTTTCTTTGGCTACTTTTTCTATGTCTTTAACAAACTCCTGACTTTTAGATCCAGTAAGAACCAGTTTTGGTTCCATACCAAGTTCCCCAACGAACCTTGCTATTCCGGATGTGATTTCAGGATCACCATAGATAGCTACTGTTTTATCAAAGAGATATCTTGAAGCTACATCCGCCATGGAATCTATCAGTAACCCTCTTTCATCTAAGATCGAATCAGGGATATCCTGACCTGTGAGTTTTTTCAAGTTCCTTAAGAATTGATCAGTATTTCGAACACCTATCGGAATTGGGCCAAGTTCTGCAGGAACGTTGTATTTTTTCTCTAAAGATAAAGCACCTGAGCCCGCATACTTAGTAAGAGATATTGTACCTACACTATTTGCTGAATCAACTATCTCATCTACAGTTGTTCCCCCTTTAGGATAATATGGTTTGTATTCAGTTGTAGATGGCCTGAGTGGTGCATCAAATGGATCGGAAATATCAGCAAGAACTATACTTTCTAAATCCATAAGTCCGAGCATGTGTTTTATTTCACGTATATCCCCAGGGTTCACCATTCCAGGAATTATGTTTATCTTTTCATTGGGTTCTGAAGGTTCAGCTACATAATCCGCTAAAGCTTTAATTGTGTTATCATAACCTTTAAGGTGTGTTTCAACGAAACTTGGGGTACTTATTGGCACAATTTTTATTTTTTCAACTGCTTCTTCACCAATTTTTTCTTTAAGTTCCTCTTTTGCTGTTTTTATAAACCCAATTACATCATCACCAATGATTTCACTGGAACAGGTAGTAATTACCCCAATGAAATCAGGTTTAAGCCTGATTGCAACGTTCTGAATACCCTCAACAAGATTTTTCCTTCCACCAAATACTGCAGCATCCTCGTGGAGGGAAGTTACAGCAATTTCGGAAGGTTCCCTGAAATGACGAGAGAGGCAGTATCTAACGAATGCTGAGCATCCTTGAGAACCGTGAACCAGAGGAACTGCCCTGCTAATTCCAGTGACCGCCCACATTGCCCCTAGAGGCTGACAGGTTTTTAGAGGATTAATTGTAGCTATCCTACCCTTTTCTATAAGATTTACGGCCATTATTTTGCCTCCTCTTCAACATTTGACATATCTGGTTCTTCAGTTTCTTCAAATTCAATCATATTCCATACTGGATTATAGATAGCTCGGTATATATCTCTTGTAAGGTTTAAAAATCCTTCAAATCCAATATAAGGGCCATTTTCATAGGAGTGAATCAAGAGACATGGTACTCCTAATTTATGGACAAAATACTTCTCTTTTACACCACCCATAATCAGATCTATATCATAATCTTCAATTAATTCTTCCAGTTCGAGTGCATTAGGATCGTCTATTACAAGGCCACCTTCTTTTACTCTGTCCTTCATCTTTTCAAATCCGTCTTCATGTTCAAACATGGATGAAACACCAGTAACTTCCATTCCTAACTCTTCTTCTAGTGGAACAGAGAGGTGGTAACTTTTAGGTCCGCCAGAGAATATGAACGCTTTTTTTCCTTTTAATTTCTTTTTATAAAACTCTAATTCAGGACCTATTTTAGCCATTCTTTTAGCTATTACTTCATCTGCCTTATCTTCCAGACCAAAGAATCTTGCTATAGTTTTTAAGTTTTCTGCACAGTATTTGGTACTGAAAAAGTCAGTTTTTATGTAAGGGACACCGTATGCGTCCTCTATCATCTTTGCTATGTATGTAGATGACCTTTGACATCTTACAACACTTAGTTTTGATCTATGCATCCAGCAGATCTCATCATGACAGCAGTCACCGGTGAAAGTACTCAAGACATTTATTCCTATTTCTTTAAAGTAGTCTTTGAGCAACCAGAGATCTCCGTCAATATTGTATTCTCCTATAAGGCTTATATCGTAAGGAGTGGTTGCTGGTGGTTCCTTAGTACCTACTAACTGATTGAAAAGGACATCATTTCCAATTGAGTGCCCTTTTGATTGGGTCGGACCAGCGAATCCAGGTGCATTGAACGCTATAATAGGCTTACCTAATTCCTCTGACATTTCTTTAGCTACAGCATCCATATCGTCCCCTATAAGTCCAGTAGTACATGTTGCATACAGGTAAATTGCATTGACAAATGGAAATTCTTTATTAGTGTCAAGTATAGCCTGACGTAGCTTTTTCATTCCTCCAAATACTACATCTGATTCCTGTAAATCTGTTCCAATAATGTATTTGATATTAAAATCTTTTATCGGGAATTCACTGCCGTCTGGCATTTGTGTTGTTGTTGGGTACCTTTTTGTCCCATAACCGTAAGCCGTACATCCTACAGGAGAGTGTACAATATGAGCCACGTCTTTTATAGCTCCAGTTATAACACCTTTAGCTCCGGCAAATGCACATCCCCTTTCGGTCATAGAGCCCGGAATGGTCTTTGAATTACATTTAGGAAGACATTCCTCAGGATCCCCACAGTGTTTTACGTATGTGTGTTCTTTCCTCTCAGGAATAGGTTTAGACACATCAAAAAGTTTGAAAGGCATATTTACTCTCCTTAAATTTAATTATAAATATAATAATGCAATTTTGCTAATTTACAAAATTGCGTCTTCTCCTGATTCTTTTGTTCTAACTCTAACTGCGTCTTCTATAGGACAAACAAATATTTTGCCGTCTCCAATTTGGCCAGTTTTATTTACTTTCATTATAGATTCGACAACCAAAGAGGCATCTTCATCAGGAACGACCAGTGATATCATCCTTTTAGGGATATAACGCATGCTTCCTTCTTCTTCACGAAGATCTTTATTCTGGATAGCAAAGGTTACTTCTCCAACGATTGCTTTTTGTCTTCCCCTTCCAAAAACTGCATTTGCAGTCATGGATGGAAATCCTAAAGCATCAAGAACCTCTTTTGTCCTGTTGATTTTGTTAGGCCTAATAATTGCTATTATTTCTTTCATAAAGACCCTCATAGCCCTTTACTTCGAGTTCTTACAGTATAAGCTTCTTCTACCGGACTTATAAAGATTTTTCCATCCCCAAAGTTTCCAGTAAATGCAGTTTCATTGATGATCTCAATTACTTCATCAATTTTTTCAGTTGGAGTTACCAGGAGGAGCATTACCTTTGGAAGTTCGTCATAGTAGATATTATCCAGACGAATTCCTTTCTGTTTACCTCTTCCAATAACATCCATTTTAGTTAAAGCCACGTGTCCCGCGTCAGATAATTTATCTACGACTTCTTCTACCTTATCTGGCCTCAGTATAGCCCTTATCATTTTCATTTTATTATCTCCATTACTTACGCTGATTAATCCATTAAACCATAGTTTACAACCATTTCTTCTAATTCATCCATGGTCATTGGATCTGGAATTACGAAATTATCGTTTTCTATAATTTTACGGGCTAATTCCGAGTATTCATGAGCTTGACTGCATTCTGCATCAAAGTCCACTACTGTCCTTTTGTTAAATTCTGCCTTTTGCACGATGTTGTCCCTTGGAACAAAATGGATCATCTGAGTACCGATACGTTTACAAAACTCTTCCAGGAGTTCTCTTTCTCCATCTACATTCCTACTGTTACAGATTATTCCACCAAGTCTTACACCGCTCTGTTCTGCGTATTTTACCATACCTTTACACAGATTGTTTGCTGCGTAAAGCGCCATCATCTCTCCAGATGCTACAATATAAATTTCTTCGGCTTTACCATCTCTGATAGGCATTGCAAACCCACCGCAAACAACGTCACCAAGAACATCGAANNTCGAAGAAAACGAAGTCATTGTCATCATAGACTTTCATATGTTCCATGATTGTAATTGCAGTAATTACACCACGACCAGCACAACCAACACCAGGTTCAGGACCTCCGGATTCGACACATTTTATGTCTTTAAAACCTGTTGACATAACGTTGTCAAGATCCATACACGCTTCTTCTCCTTCTTCCCTAAGGGTGTCCATCATGGTGGTCTGCATTTTTCCCCCAAGTATCATTCTTGTACTATCTGCTTTAGGGTCGCAACCATGAATCATAACCCTCTGGTCATGGAAATGAGCCATAGCTGATGCTGTATTTTGAGTAGT
>DADN01000150.1:5666-15774 GCA_002509665.1 Methanobacterium sp. UBA8 | reverse complement strand
AAGGAAACATACTTCCGACAACAACACTTATGTTTTTATCCCATATAAATGTTTCGAAGGATCGGTTTTTGTACCAATTAGAGGCCTATCGAGGCGTATTTTATTGCAATTCAGTTAAAATCTTAAAAAATAAAATTCATCAAATTCAGGTTATTTTTATGTCCCAAAATTATTTATAATTGAGTAATTTTTAAAATCTTGATTATTTAGCACATTTACTATAGATATAATATACAGTTCTGCAAAACATTCATTAGTTAGTTAACACTATCATAGTGCAAGCGCATTTGTTTCAGGGCTGACATATTAACTATGGTTCCTTCATTGAGTTATTTATTCAACGTGGTACAATGGATTTAAAGAGAATATACGGCATATCATTTATTATTCCAGCAATAGCAGTATTTTTTATAGCCTTAATTCCGACATTGAAGTACCAGTGGCCTTTAAGCTGGGACATAATTTATCACGTTCAGTATGCAAAAATATATGCCCAGTACGGTTTTGTATTAATTGATCCCCTCTTAAATGCACCGCTTGGGCAAAATATAAATTATCCTCCTCTTTTTCACTTTCTAATTGCAGGTTTGGGAACCTTTTTAAAAATAGATTATTTCCAGATTGCAAGATTTATGCAACCAGTTCTAGCCATGCTCATTGTTTTATCAGTGTCCTACGTTGCAAAAAAAATTTATGGTAACATTGNNACATTGCAGGCATTTCTGCAGGGTTTTTGATAATATCAAGTTATTTAATTAGCAGGATCATCTTACCTATACCCGAAAACCTTGCTTTGATCTTTTTACCCCTTGCAGTTTACTTCTATTATCGATCCATTGATGAAGGAGTTTTAAAATACGCATTGATATCGGGATTTCTGTTCATTTTAACACTTTTAACACACCTTGTGGCTCCTGAAGTTTTGTTTTTAGTAGTTACAATATTTACAATAATCACTTTAATTTTAGACAGGAATATATCTGTTTTAAAAAATTATGGTGCTTTTCTATCATTTTTAATAATTTTACTTGTTGTAGGTCTGGTTGCACTTCTTTTATTAAAACCAGATCTTTTTAACAGCATAACACACCAAGGATTAGCCCTAATTAGCTCAGGAATTAGACTAAATTATAACCAGCCCATGAGTGCATTATCNNTATCTTACCTCAAAAATATTGGAGCATTAATTTTAATATTTGCAATTATTGGATGTGTCTTTGCACTTAAAAAAATAGAAAGAAAACATATTCTTATATTTATATGGATTTTAGCAATGATTTTATTAAGCAACGCTTACTGGTTTGGTATTAATGTTGTAACTTACAGAGTTTTAATCTATTTACTCATACCTCTTTCAATACTCGGAGGATTCGGTTTAAGTCAGGTTTATTACAGGCTAAAAGACTACAATATATTTTCATCCAGGCCATTTAGATCATTGTTTTTAATAAGTATTTTCGCATTATCTACATTTTTAGGTGTTTTAACCGCTGAAGATCCTGCAATAGCTACTTTTGGGTCCACAACCAAATTTGGATACATCCAGATTTCTCCCCCAGGTGATTCAGAGATAGATATGGCAAAATGGTTCGATGAAAATGGAAATAAAAGCAGATCTGTTCTTGTATCTAATATTTACGCAGGGTATTTTTTAGCTACTGAATCCGGAATGCCCATTCATTTTAAGCTTGAAAACTTCAACAAAAGCACTTCAAAATCTGTTTTTGAAAAAGAAAAGATAGGTTACATTGTATATGATAAAAGGTTAACTTTCGCATCTAAAAATAAAACTATAGAAATGAAAATGGTCTATTCTCTATTTGGACCGCTTTACTACTTCAATAAAGACATCCATACACATATTAATGAAATAATTCCAGATTATACCAAAGTAGTATACGAAAATAATGATTTTATAATTTGTAAAGTTGAATATTAAACTTGAATAATAGGGAATAACTCCAAATTATGTAAAGTAATATAAATAATGATTTCATATTACACTGGAATATTAAATTCTAAAATAAGTTTAAATATGAGATAATCGAACTATGTTAAGGTGAAATATAATATGTTACAATTAGAGGCAGTATTATTTACTACTCTAAATTAGCTTAATTAATGATCTACTTTTAAAAAGATTTTACATACCCATCATAACTTAAAGAAATAGGGTATATATGACAGTTTAGACTAACTATATTAAGACTGATTATTAATGATATATTCAAACTTACCGTGAGGGTCACTATGAAAAAGATAAAAATCATAGAAACAGCATTCAGAGATGCACATCAATCTCTCTTGGCAACAAGAATGAGAACTCGAGATATGTTGCCAATTGCTGAAGAAATGGACAAAGTAGGATTTTTTTCGATGGAAGCATGGGGTGGGGCAACATTTGATACATGTATACGCTATTTAAATGAAGACCCATGGGAACGGCTCATAGAGCTTAAAGAACACCTGAAAAAGACCCCCATTCAAATGTTACTTCGTGGTCAAAATCTGGTTGGGTACAAGCATTACCCTGACGACGTGGTACGAAAATTTGTTGAAAAATCCTATGAAAATGGAGTAGATGTTTTCAGAATATTTGATGCATTAAACGATATAAGAAACATGGAATACTCCATAAAGGTAGCAAAAGAACAGGATGCTCATGTTCAAGGAGTAATCTCATATACAGTAAGTCCTTTTCATACCGTAGAAAAATATGTTGAATTTGCAAAAGAATTAGAAGCATTAGAATGTGATTCAGTAGCCATAAAGGATATGGCCGGTTTAATAACACCGCATGATACTCATGAACTAATAACTGCCCTTAAAGAAGAAACAAATCTAAAAATAAACTTACACTGCCACTGCACAAGCGGTATGACACCTATGAGTTACTATGCTGCCTGTCAAGCAGGGGTAGATATTTTAGATACTGCTATTTCGCCACTTTCATGGGGCACATCTCAACCGCCAACTGAAAGTATGGTAGCAGCTCTCCAGGGTACTCCATATGATACCGGACTTGATCTAAAACTTCTTACAAATATTAAAAAGTATTTCGAAGAAATACGTAAAAAGTACAGCGGCATTTTAGATCCTATTGCTGAAAAAGTAGATACAGAAGTTCTAATTTATCAGATTCCAGGTGGAATGCTGTCAAATTTTGTATCACAGCTTAAAGTTCAAAATGCACTTGATAGATATGAGGATGTGCTTGAAGAGGTACCCCGAGTTAGAAAAGACCTAGGATATCCTCCTCTTGTAACCCCAACAAGCCAGATAGTTGGAATTCAAGCAGTTATGAACGTATTAGGTGGAGAAAGATATAAATCTGTCACTAAAGAGGTTAAAGATTATCTGAAAGGATTATATGGAAAACCTCCTGCACCTGTTGACGAAGATATCCAGAAAAAAATCATCGGGGATGAAAAACCAATAACTGTAAGACCTGCGGACTTACTTAAACCTCAGCTTGAAAAATGCAAAGAAAAAGGAGAAGAGTTAGGAATTATTAAAAAAGAAGAGGACATTTTAACATACGCTCTTTATCCTGCTGTTGCTCCAAAATTCTTACTAGGTGATTGTGAAGAAGAACCACTTGCACCGCCTGCAGAAGCTGAGACAAGCGAAGCACCAAAAGGAATTCCTACAGAATATGCTGTAGATGTAGATGGTGAAATCTTCAATGTCAAAGTGAAACCAGTAGGCTACATGGAAATAGAAGCAGAAGGCACTCAAGGACCTACTGGCCCAGTTGAAGGGGGCATAACTTCTACAATGCAGGGAATGATCCTTAAACTCAAAGTAGATAAAGGAGATAAGGTTAATGAAGGGGATGTAGTTGCTGTCTTAGAAGCAATGAAAATGGAAAATGATATCCATGCTGCAAGCTCTGGAACTGTAGAAGAAATCTTCATTAAAGAAGGAGACACTGTGAACGCCGGAGACACTTTAATGGTAATCAAGTGAACTATTTCACTCGAAAATTCATAGAATTTTCGGTGCCCCAAACACTTGGTGTTTGAGGGCTTTTTTTAATTCTTTTTTATAATTCAAATAACTCATTTTAAATCCACTAAAATTCTAATATTATACTGCAAGTGAAAAGTATAACTATTTAATAATTAATTATATCATTTAATTTTTAAAGGTGAACTATTTTGAAAAAAAGCGATAAAGTAAAGGCCCATTTTGAAGAGGAATCTGCAGAATTTGATGAAATTATCCTTAAACTAATTCCACATTACAAAGACATGATAAATGCATTAATCAGTTCAATCCCATTTGAACAAGATGCCCCAGTAAAAGTTCTTGATCTTGGCTGCGGTACTGGAACTGTAACCAAAACTTTAAAGGAACAATTCAAAAATGCCCATGTAACATGTCTTGATTTAGCTGAAAATATGATTGAAATGGCTAAAATAAAATTACATGAATTTGATGACATAGAATATACCGTAGGTGATTTCTATGAGTACAACTTCACAGCGAAATATGATGTAATTGTTTCTTCACTGGCTCTGCACCACCTTGCAACAGATGAAGACAAGAAAGGATTTTACAAAAAAATATACGAAGCCCTAACCAATGGAGGAGTATTTTTAAATGCAGACGCTGTTTTAGCACCAAATAGACAATTACAAGACATATACACATCCAAATGGAAAGAATTCATGAACTTAAGCATCGGCATGAAAGAAATAGAAGAAAAATGGGTACCTGCCGCCGAAACTGAAGATCATCCTGTAAAAATAACTGATCATCTTGACTGGCTTCGAGAAATAGGCTTTAAAGATGTTGATGTAATCTGGAAATATTATCACCTTGCAGTTTACTGCGGATTCAAACAGTAGTTTAGATCCAGTACATATGACTCAAAATATATATTAAATTCTAAATTTATAAATAACAGCTTCAAATGGAAAATGGTATAATGGTAGTTATTTTAGATCCTCAAAATTCAGGAATATCTGGAAACATGGTGCTAGGTGCACTTATAGATTTAGGAGTAGATGCAGAAGAAGTAGCAGAAGTTATGGAAAATTATGCTTCTCATTTTGGGGATATCAGAATCAAAATAAATAAAACCAAAAAATCAGGCATTTCTGCAACCTACGCAGATATTATATGNNACAAAGCTTCAATTGGTTATACTGAACTTATTGAAACTCTGGATAAAGTAAACTATGAGATTAGTCCTGAAGTTTTGGAATTTGCAAAAAAAGTATTCCATACAATTGCAGAAGCGGAATCTGCGGTCCACGGCACAAGTTTAGATAAAATACATTTTCATGAAGTTGGAGCTGCTGATGCAGTAGCTGACATCATTGGTTCTGCTTACTGTTTTTATAAACTGGGACTTGATTCAAAAAAAATTTATGGAATGCCTGTTGCACTTGGTGGCGGCAGAATTAACAGCATGCATGGGAAGTTAAGTGTTCCCGCACCTGCAACTCTCGAAATACTTAAAAGCGTTCCTTCATTTGGAGGGCCTGTTAACTATGAGCTTACAACACCTACAGGGGCAGCCCTTTACGTAAATATGGTAAATGAGATCTGCGATTTTTATCCTCTGGTTACAAACAGCAAGATCGGTTATGGGGCAGGAAAACGTGACCTTGAAATACCCAATGTTTTAAGAGTTGTAAAAGGGGAATCTATTGTTCCAACTGATAAAGTATCCATTCTTGAGACTAACCTTGATACAGTGACAGGCGAAGTTATTGGACATACATTTGATAAGCTTATGGATGCTGGGGCTTTAGATATCAGTGTGATTCCTGTTTTAATGAAAAAGAATAGGCCAGGACATCTTTTAAGAGTAATAACCAAGCCAAAAGATAGTGGTGCAGTATCTGAAGCAATTATAAGGGAAACTGGAACACTTGGAGTTAGAGTACTACCTTATGTTCACAGAAATATTGTAAAAAGAGAAATTGTACCCATAAAGCTAGATATTGGCGGACTGGAACATGATATACAGATCAAGATTGGAATGATTGGGGAAGAAGTAATAAACTACAGCCCAGAATATGAAGATGCTAAAAAAATAGCATATGAAACTGGCGTACCTCTAAAAGATGTTATGAAAAGAGCTAACAATGCATTTAAGGAATTGTTGGATAATTATTAATTATAAAATTCGGCGTGATATAATGAAAAACAAACCAAAAGCAATATCTGTCCTTTCAGGAGGGCTCGATTCAACCGTTGCAACAGCATATTACAGTGATAAATATGAAATTCATGCAATAACATTCAATTACGGCCAGAGAAGTGCAGAAATGGAAATTAAATCTGCAGGAGCTGTATGTGAAAAATTAGGAATTGAACACAGCGTTCTAGATCTTCCATGGCTTAAAAAACTTGGAAAATCAGCTCTAACTTCTGATGAGGATGTTCCTGAGCTTAAAATAGATGAACTTGACAGCAAGGAAATATGTGATGAAACAGCACGAAAAGTATGGGTTCCAGGGCGAAATGTGGTTTTTACTGCCATAGCAACATCTTTTGCAGAAGGTCTAAATGCAGAAAAGATCATTGTAGGATGGGACCTGGAAGAAGCAGCTACATTTCCAGATAACTCAAAAGAATTCTTAGATGCATTTAACAATGTCCTGGAAATCGGCACACTTGAAGGTGTAAAAATCGAAGCTCCGGTTATAAACATGAGCAAAACTGAAATCGTTGAACTTGGTATTAAAATAGATGCACCTATGGATTTAAGTTATTCATGTTATATGGGTGGAGAAGAACCTTGCGGTACCTGCGAATCATGCATGAGAAGGATAAGGGCTTTTAAAGATGCCAAACTCAATTAAATAAGTATGAAATCAAGAATTGATATAAGTATGCTTTAAATTAAGTTTTACGTTTAGTATATCCACATTTATTTTTCATTTCTGCCAAATGCACATTATATCCTATTAACCTTTCTTATCTCCCCAATTATGAAAGTTTCAGAAAAGTATTAATATTTTAATCATACATATTAATATACACTGGTACATTGTGATTATATTTATCTATAAAGAAAAAACAGATAAAATGTCTAAAATAGATGCATTAAATCTCAAAAAATTAATTATAGCTTCTATTCAAACATGTCAACTAAACATTCACTAAAAAAAAGTATTCATTCTAATAGGCAACAAATATAAACATAAAAAGGTTAATAAAGCATTAATTAAAGAATCACATACTAAATACATAAAGTTTAATTAAAGAAGTAAATAAGTGCTTTTCTCCATATTTAAACAAAATATAAAAGTTAATATATGGAAACTCACATCTTATATGAAAAATAACAATATTTAAGGCTTGAATTTAATTTATGGTGGTAAATTGATAGGTAAAACTGTTGAAATTTTGCTTGTAGAAGACAATCCTGCAGATGCCCGTCTTGTAATGGAAGTTTTTAAGGATTTTAAAATAAATAACAAATTGTATCACGTAAAAGACGGCGTAGAAGCTATGGATTATCTGCACCATAATGGAGAATATGCTGATACTTCAAAACCAGATTTAATATTGCTTGATTTGAATTTACCTAGAAAAGACGGCCGTGAAGTTTTAAAAGAAATAAAAGAAGATGAAGAACTCAAATGTATTCCAGTAGTTATTTTAACCACATCAAGTGCTGAAGATGATATTCTAAAGACATACTGCAATCATGCCAACTGTTATATTATAAAACCTGTTGACTTCGACCAGTTTATAAATGTTATACAGTCAATAGAAAGTTTCTGGCTTACTATGGTAAAGTTACCAAGTTAAGTCCAAATTTATGAATTAACTAATTTTTAGTGAATGACCAAATATTTTTGCCAGCATTTTCTTTAGCTGTCAAAATTCGCAGAATTTTTACATGCCCCAAAAATCATTGATTTGAGGGAATTTTCACATGTCATTCACTATAAAATAGAAAATTGAGCTGGAATTAGATTTACATCCCAGCTATCCAGAGGCCCTCAATTTTGAGCGCATCAAATTTATCTTTATCGATTTTATATATCTTATTACCAATGAGTAGTTCAATGGTCTCATCTTCATAATCCTGTGCTTTTACCTTGGGAATATTTGGATCTGTATTTTGAGTTACTTTTTTTGTTGTATTTTGTGGAACAATTGTTTTTCCTGTGAAATATCCATTTTTAACTTCTTTTCCATTTATTATTCCATTATAAGGGATTAAATAAATTCCACGATAGTCATGCGATTTTCCATGAACTAAACAGAAATCCATATCTGTTACTGTGCTGTACCACATACCCTCAGGTGAAGTCCATGAAGCCGGACCTTCCTCAAATGCAAGAGTTCCGTAGGTATGTGATGAGGGGTCATAATTGTAGAAAACTCTAGTATGGTAATTATAATTTGCGTTTAAACTACAACTACATTTGGCTGTTGCCATAACATACTTTGATGTTATTTTAACATTATATGCACCTATTCCATGAGCTGAAACAGCCGCAGGACTCATAATAAGAAGCGCTGCAATCGAACACAACGCCAATAGCGTGCTAACTTTAATCTGTCGCTTAATATAATCACACTCCATATGTTTTTTTGGTTCAGTTGCTTGGTTGGTGCCACTAGGGTTAGGTACCCCTGAACCACTTGGAGCATAATTAACACCTCCGTATAAACTTAGTAATAATTTGTATTACTCCATATAAATATTTTATGAAATTCACCCAAAAACGGATGTGATTATGTACTTAATATGATTTTTTTAAATAGAATGAGGGGAATTGAACTTTTAATATATCTTGATATATAAATTTTACCCTTTTTTTAAAATTTATAAAATAAAAGTAGTTTTTAACCTGTCAAAATATCTAATATGTTATTTAATAATCCAAAAAATATTATATTGTTCAAAATTTTAAAATTAATATATTTTAAGATTATTGATGCGCTAAAATGCAGTAAAACATTAATATTTTGAAATAGTGTTATTTAAAGCCACATTAAACATAATAAAATAAGCACACTTCTAATAATAAATTTATAAATTTATTTTAAGAAAATGAGATAAAATTAAGGGAAAATTATTATTTTAGAAAAATATCACAAAATAAAATATAAAATAAATTAATCGATAGCCAGCATGCAGTTATTCATTTTTACCATTGCTTATAATCATTCTGCGTATCGGAACTTCCAAAATAGTATATTTTTCGCCTTTAAGAGCTTCACGAATCATTTTTACTATTTCATCCACTCTTTCTTCATCTACGACACTGCATATAAGCAGTGCATTCTTTGCATGATCTTTAATCATCATTATCGCAGATTTTGGATCTTCTTTTATAGAAAATCCTTTCCAATCTTGAGGAGACATACCTTTATACTCTAAAATATAAAATCCAGTTATTCCTGCATCAGTTAAAGCATTCATAGCTTTTCCTAAATTTTTTATCTCAACAAAGACCCTAAGATGAACTTTCATGCAATCACCTTCTCATTATATATTCATATGTTCTGCCCAACTATTATAATATTGGTAACTGCAAATACAATATCAACTCAAGATTCAAATTTATGAAAACACAAAATTTTAAGAAATTGTGATTTAAAAACTTAACCAAATAACAGCCTTATGGTGATTTAATGGATAAAATATGCATCAAAGATGCCCAAATTAATATAGAAGACAACGATTTTATAATACAAAGAAAAAATGGGTTTTTATCTTTAAGTAATTTTAACAATAATTTTTCAACCATCAAAACTATAATAAATCATTCTACCCCTGAAGATATTCAAAATAAAGAAGAATATATCCAGAAATTTCTTGAAAATAGAGATCTATTGAACCCCACATCAGTAATCTTAACAGGCACTGCTGTTAACATGTCCTCCATTGAAACATTGGAACATGTAACAGCCGTAGTTTCAGCCAGTGCATTAAACTTATATGGTGCAGGCGAGATTTTAAATGAGGATTATAATGATAATAAAGGATCTATAAATGTAATATTATTTATAAACAAGAATTTAAGCCATAAAACACTCTTAAACTTATATTTATGTGCAGAACGGGCAAAAATATCAGCTTTATGGGATTTAGATGTCAGGAGCTTTTCAGGAGATCTTGCTGTCA
>DADN01000150.1:3075-5623 GCA_002509665.1 Methanobacterium sp. UBA8 | reverse complement strand
CAATTTTAAATTCAGGATATAAAAAAGAAGTTTTAGATTATATAGAAGGCGTGGGTATCAAAATAGAAGACCTTGTTGATGCAGGAATGGAACTATGTGTAGGCGTAGAGAAAAGTGAAGAGCTCTACAAAAAATTACATAAACAGATATTAAAATCTTTAGAAGATTTAAATGTTGTATCATTCATAATTGCCGGAATAAGGCTTGAAGAAGACTATGCAAAACATAGAGTAACAGGAATAAATGTAGATGATGATCCTGCCTACCTATACTCAGATGAAGTCTTTGGAATGTCTGTAGCAAACCAGATTGCCGGAACCAAAGCCATATTTAATTTTAAAAGATATGACGAGGAAAAACCAGGGATAATTGGCAAACTTGGCCCCGTACTGGATGATATATTTGCAGGACTTATTGCGGGATGTATGTCAAAGATCTTCGAGGAATAGGCGAGTATTCATGAGTGACAAAAAAGTATTGAATACAGAATTCGAAACAGCCCATTCCCCAATGAAAAATACATCTAGACTTAGAGGGATAGCAGGACTTATTTCATTTTCAACAGTTATACCCCTAAATATTCATACAACCATTGGGGAAATGGCAACTTTCACATGGTTCTGGCCCATAATTGGTGGCTTGATTGGAATATTTGTTGGTGCAGTCGGATTCATATCTTTAAATATACTTCACCTATCCCAACTCATTACAGCAGCAATAGTTTACAGTTTTGCAATCTGGTTTACTGGATTCCATCACTTGGACGGACTCATGGACATGGGCGACGGGCTTATGGTACATGGAGACCACAACAAAAAGATTGCAGTTATGAGGGACATGATGATTGGGACTGGAGGTATTTCTCTCTTCTTTATAGTTGCCATAATTACATTTTCAGCAATTAGTGCGGTTCCTGCAGGTTTAATATTTATGGTACTTTTAATTTCTGAAATAGCTGCAAAAACAAGCCTTATAACTTGTGCAACGTTTTCAAAGCCGTTTCCAGATGGAACTGGAAGGCTATTTATAGAATCAATGAACATAAAATTACTAGTACTGTCATTTATTTTAACATCAATAATTGGATTTTTAGCTATAAATATCACAGGAACCCTTGGAATAATCGGAGGGATAATTGCGGGTTCTGCAGTTGCTGCTGTGGCTTCAAAGCAATTTAAATATGCAACAGGAGATATTTTAGGGGCTTCCAATGAAATAGGGCGTTTAGTGTCCCTCATTATAATGACTACTGTTTTAATATACATATAACTAAATTAAGAGCTGATAACAGTGAAAATCAATGTTTTAAGACTTGACCACAGACAAAAAAGAGATGCACGAATAACAACCCACGTTTGCCTGACAGCAAGAGCTTTTGGAGCAGATGGAGTAATCTTAAATGGAGATGAAGATACAAAGCTCATGGAAAACGTCAGAGATGTATCTAAACGTTGGGGAGGTCAATTTAAAGTAGATTATAAAAAGAATTATGAAAACCTCATAGATGAATGGAAAAACAACGGCGGAGAAGTAGTTCATCTTACAATGTACGGATCTCAGGTTCAGGAAGTTGTGGATGATATTAGAAATTCACCAAAAGATAAGCTTGTAGTGGTTGGAGGTTCAAGAGTCCCCACCAAAGTTTACAAAGAAGCTGACTGGAATGTTTCTGTAACTTCACAACCTCATTCAGAAGTATCATCCCTTGCAGTCTTTTTGCATATGTTATTTGAAGGAAAAGAGTTTGATAAAGAATTTGAAGGTGGCAAAATGAAGGTCATACCAACTGCAGAGGGTAAAAGGGTTATAATAAATGATAATGAAGAAGAAAAAATAGAATGATTTCAGTGCAGGTGTATCCCATGTTAAAGATAGTTGACCATGCTATTGTACAGAAAAATTTGACCAGAATAAGGGATAAAAATATAGACCGTGTCCATTTCAGGCAGGGAATTATCGAAATTGGAAGGTTAATGGGATACGAGTATGCAAATACTTTAGAAAAAGAACCTGTAACTGTAAATACTCCTCTCGGAGCTGCAGAAGGAATTAAAATTAAGGACATTGACAACATAGTAGTTGTAAGTGTTTTAAGGGCAGCAATTCCCCTGGTTGAAGGAATATCCCACGTTTTTAAAGAGGCAGAATATGGGGTTATCGGCGCCTGGAGGAGTGAAAGACCTCCATTTAATGCAAAGATAGATTATATTAAACTTCCCGATTTAAAAAATAAGATTGTGATAGTTGCAGACCCTATGCTTGCAACAGGCCACACCTTAAACGCTATTTTAAGTGAAATTAAAAAGAAGGACACACCTAAAAAGATTGTAATTTTTAATGTCATTTCCGCAGAGCCCGGAATAGAAAAAATATTTAAAAACCATCCTGAAGTTGAAATTTACACCTGTTCCGTTGATGAAAAACTTAACAAAGATGGTTATATTGTTCCTGGTCTTGGAGACGTTGGAGATCTGTGTTTTGGTAAGCCATGTCTATAATCAAGTTAAATTTAATAAATAGACTTTCCATGCGCAATCGCAACAATACC
>DADN01000150.1:2310-2996 GCA_002509665.1 Methanobacterium sp. UBA8 | reverse complement strand
TCCACCTCAAGCTCATGGATTGCCTCCATTCCTTCTTCTTCAAATGCAGCCACTCGTTTTGACACCACTTTACTTGTAAGAAGGGCTGCAGCAGGAGGGGTTACAACAAAAATAGATCCCCACTTATCAAGCGCTTTAATTGTTTCCTCGCTTAAGCCACCTTTTCCAATATGGACCTTAACTCCTGCCTCTGAAAGAAATGGAATACTCTCTTCAATCTCTTCTTTGTTGCTTGTAGTAGGCGATATCCCTGCATCACTTACCGCAGTGTGCATTATAACCGAACCATTGACATAAATTAGTTTTTCGCCATTTTTAATTGATCTAATCAGTTTAGGGAGTGCGGCATCTCTACCTGTAAATATTTTACCGTGTATTTCGATCCGGTCTCCCACCTTCAGATCTTCAATTACGTTACAAGTTACTGGTGTTTTAATTATTTTTGTATTCATTTATTTACCTTGCAGTGTTTTATCAGTTAATTTTAAAGAGGTCTTCTTTCCATTATTTTGAGGCATATTCTCTAAAGTATACTTTGCATAAACATCAGATAGATCATCTGCAAATTCTTTGACATGTTCCCTCTTAACATGGGGCATCACAACAATTCTTATGGCCCTAGGATAAGATGATACTGAAACTGCCCATCCTTTTTCTTTAAGTTCATCTACAACGACATCAAGTTC
>DADN01000150.1:0-2302 GCA_002509665.1 Methanobacterium sp. UBA8 | reverse complement strand
AAGCCAGATTTTTTGATTCCTTCCGCTAAGTATTCTGTGACTTCCATACATCCTTTTGCAATCTTACAGTACCCATCTTTTCCAAAGTACTTCAAGAGAGCCCATGTTGCAGCGGTAGATGCCCCTGTTCTAGTACCTACAATTGTAAACTGTTCCTTATCTGTAAGATAAGGTGTTTCAGTGCTTATACTTTCAAGGTAACTTCTATCCCTAAAAATAATTCCCCCAGTTGGAATTGGCGCAAGGCCCATTTTATGGGGATCTATTGTAATAGAAGAAACTCCTTCAAGAGAAAAATCAAATTTAGGGAGATCACGACCACTGAGCCCTAAAAATGGAATTGTAAATCCTCCAAATGCGGCATCAACGTGCAGGTAAATATTTTCTTCAAGGCACAGTTTTGAAAGCTCTTCTATAGGATCAATTACTCCAAGTTCAGTTGTTCCTGCAATACCAACTACTGCCACAGTTTTATCAGATATAAGATCTTTTACAGAATTTACATCCACCCGATAGTTTTCATCGAGTTCTGCTTCCCTGAGCTTCAGGCACAGCATGTCTGCTGCCTTTTTAAAGGAAAAATGAGCAGATTTAGGAACAATTATCTCTGGATCTTTAACGTTGCTTGAATTTCGTGCTGCCCTCATTGCCATTATGTTTGCTTCAGTACCTCCAGTTATGATATGTCCACAAACATCTGATTTACCAAGAAGGTTTCCAAGCATCTGGATTACTTCTTTCTCCATCTTCCGGGTACCTTTAAATAAACCGGAATCACCCAGATTAGACTCTAAAAACATTTTATATGCTTCAAGGCCGACTTCATGGGGACATGTGCACATTGAACCTAGAATTCTTCCTGATCTGTAGGTCATGTCCTCCCCTTTGAATTCTTTGAGTTTTTCAGATATTTCCTGTTTTGTGATTCCTTTTTTATCCATTTTAATCCCTGAAAAATAATTGTTATATCAACTTTAAAATCTGTCAAAATCTTCGTTTTTTTTTGGCTTTGATTTTTGAGGATCTTAGAAAGTATATATTAATTTCTAATTCTCAAAAAACATTATAAATTCTATTGAATTTTGGGTTAAAAAAAATCTTCGATTTTTAAAGCAAAAATTTTAAAAAAATTCAAATTAATGTAAAAAAAATAAATAAATGTAATGAGTGTTTATTCACTCATCATTTTTCTTGCAGCTTTTAAGACAAGTTTCTTTTCTACTCTCGCTACTGTTTCCCTTACAGTTGCAACTGCGTCTGTATTTGCAGATACGCTTTCAATTCCAGCCTCTACAAGTTTTTCAACTATTTTAGGCATACTTCCAGCCTGTCCGCAGATACTAGTTTTAACTCCTGCTTCACTACAGATTTTTATAACTCGAACTAGGAGTTTTAAAACTGCAGGATGCCCTTCAGAGTAAAGTTTTGCAACGTTTTCGTTGTTCCTGTCAATAGCAAGTGTGTACTGAGTAAGATCGTTTGTTCCAAAGCTTACAAAGTCAAGCCCTTCAGCAATGAAATCTTCAATTATAAGAGCTGCTCCAGGTGTCTCAACCATGATACCAAACTCAATATTCTTTTGAGGTTTCAGTCCAACTTCTTCAGCTATTTGTTTAGCTCTTCTGAGTTCATCAGGATGCTGGACTAAAGGTATCATTATTCCAATGTTGGTGTAGCCCTGTTCATGAAGTTTTTTAATTGCTTTAAATTCAGCCCTTAATATTTCAGGCTCGTCCAGTTCTCTCCTTATACCTCTCCATCCGAGCATAGGGTTATGTTCGTATGGTTCGCCTTCTCCACCTTCAAGAGAAATAAATTCATCTGTAGGTGCATCAAGAGTTCTGTACCAGACTGGTTTTGGATAGAATTCGTCTGCAACTTTTAAAACATTTTCTACAAGGATTTTTATGAGTTCATCCTCTTTTCCATCATTTATGAACTTTTTAGGGTGTACTCCAGAGGTTAGCATCATATGTTCAGTTCTGAGAAGCCCTACTCCATCTGCACCAGTTGCAGCTGCTTTTTTAGCTGCTTCAGGCATACTGACATTGACTTTAACTTCAGTAACAGTTAAAATAGGTGCCTGTGCCATCATGGCAGGTTGTTCTTCAGCAGCTGCTTTTTTCTCTGCTTCCTCAAATTTGCCCTTGTAAACTATTCCTTTATTTCCATCGAGTGTTACCATCTCGTTTTCTTTAAGGATTTTTGTTGCATCTCCTGTTCCAACAACACAGGAGATTCCAAGTTCCCTTGAAACAATTGCTGCGTGACAGGTTACTCCACCTTCATCGGTGATGATTCC
>DADN01000099.1:310-5199 GCA_002509665.1 Methanobacterium sp. UBA8 | reverse complement strand
AAAGAGAACAGGTATTTTCCCCTCGTATTTCCCAGGCAGAAAGGATGAACTTAATGAGCTAAGGGAAATTTATGAATCCACAAGGGCTGGAGCTGCATGACATACTCTTATTTATGGACCTAAAGGTATTGGAAAAACCTGTTTATTAATCAAGTTTGAAGAACAGTTAAATAACGTGGAGGGAGTATATACGGTGCGTGTTCCTCTTGTTGAGGGGGACTATCAAAATTCTTTGAATTTTGATTGCCCGAAAATTCGTAGAATTTTCGACGGTTTTAATGATATTTACACTTTGATTATTGATAAGTGTGCTGATGCGCTTAAAATCAGCGAAGGGCGTTTTTGGGACAGTATCACTTCACTTGGGGTTAATATCCCCCTTGCAGGAGGATTTACAGTTTCAAGGAAAATACCTGCTACAAGTCCTTCTGTTGCACTTGAAAAAATTTTGAAGACAATTTACGGAGAATTAAAAGGAGAAAATCCCGTATTAATTCTCTTATTCGATGATCTCCAGAGAATAATTTCAGACAATGGTCCAAGCAAAGTTTTAAGCATACTGCAGAATGCACTGGTGGAACTCAACCTTAAAGGTATGAACATAATGTTCGTTGCAACAGGGGCCCATGATATATTTTCCCAGATACAGGATCACCTGGATTCTGCTGTAAGGATATTTGAGCCGTATGAACTCAAACCTTTGTCTAAAGAAGAATTAAAGGAGGCTATTATTATACCTGCAGAAAATGAAGGCATAAAATTCGATGAAAATGTTATAGATTTAATATATGAATTGTCTGAAGGAATTCCATATTATATGCAGGTTATAGCTTACAACTGTTTTGCAAGTGCTGTAAATGGTAGAGTTAAAACTAACGATTTCAAAGTCTCTTTTAAAAGGTCTTTGAACCTGCTGGCCCAAAGAGAGTTCAGGGGAATGTATGAAAAGGCAACCCGTGAAGAAAGAAAGATCCTTGGATTAATGGCAGAAAGTGATAAAGAAGTTTTATCCTATAAAGAAATTAAAAAAGGTTTAAATTTAAAATCTGAGCCTTCATTCTGGTTAAAAACAATGCTGGATAAAAATCTTATAATAAAAAAAGAGAGGGGCAAATATCACCTTCGAGATAAAATATTCAAAGAATATTTAATGGCTTTAAAGCCGTACAATGAAAATGGGACGTATTCCTAGGTTGAATTCATAAGATCTAAAACTACTCTGGCTTGAAGGGTGTTTAAATTAATTGATCAAAAACGCCCTTTTAAAAAGGTAAAGTCGTATAAACACCTTTTATTGCTGCTGT
Source organism: Methanobacterium sp. UBA8 (assembly GCA_002509665.1). Classification (GTDB taxonomy): domain Archaea; phylum Methanobacteriota; class Methanobacteria; order Methanobacteriales; family Methanobacteriaceae; genus Methanobacterium_D. Next base: position 3,895 of record DADN01000099.1, on the reverse strand, counting down.
AGCTTTATACCAGTTATTGATAACATTAAATTCATTTATGTTGTTGCTTGCATCTAGATTATACCATTTGTTGTTTATGTATACCTGGACAAAAACATGTCCGCATACGCGGCCACTTGCAAATTGGGCAGTAACATGGACGTAGCGTGCAGGAATTCCTGCAGCTCTTGAAAGTGCTACTATGAGGTGAGAAAGGTCAACACAATTTCCTTCCTTATTTTTAAGGGTTTTTAAAGCCCCATACTTTGTATTATAATAAAATGAATAATCCAGGTTATCTCTTACCCAATCATATATCCGTACTGCTTTTTCATATTTAGTGGTTGCGCCTTTTGTTATATTTGATGCAAGTGCCTTAATACGGGGATCATTTGACTGGGCATTGGATGTAGGTTTAAGGCATTTTGCAAGTGATGACTTCACTTTAATGGGGGGTAATTCTCCAGTTTGGTTTAATATTCCTTGGGTACCTGTTGAATCTCCAGCTGCTGCATCTGAAGCATTTATGATATCTTGGGGATTTATGTCTATTTTAAACAGCGAGGTGTTCATATCGTCAAGTAGTATATCATAGATACTTTGATTTTTCGCTGCTGTATCATTTAGTATAGTCTGGTTAATGGGGGTTATTGTTTGGTTAGTTGAATTATTTAGTTCTATAGTTAAATTTCCATGTTCTGTACTGTTATTATAACTGCTATCCCATGTAGGTGGAGATATATTTGATAATTCTCCTGAATTACTTGCTATACTTCCAAAAAATAAAGATAATGATATTAAAAATGTAAGGAGTAGGTATAATTCATTTTTTCTTCTCATAATATCACTTTATAATGCCTAAAAACACGGCTTAGATGAAGATTACTCTGTTCACTACTTGATATGTTATTAAATAATATTAATATATTATTATGGTATCAAAAATGAATTATCAATTTTTAGGAGTATATTGAAGTCACAAAATTGATCTTTAACTTAAAAGAAGATATAAAAATTTGGTAAAAATAGATATTAACTAAAAATGTCAATTTTATTTTAAATCATTTTAATTAACAAATAAAGTCCTTAATATACTTTAACTATTGCTTATCTGTAAAATAAAGTATATTGGTGTACTTAGTAAAATAAAAAGTTTAAAGAAAATTAAAAAAGAAAGGATTGATTAATCCTTTTGAGGAACACTGGGTGTTTTTGTTTTAGATTCCAGTTTAAATCTTTTACCTGTAGATTTTTCCCCGCAGTAGTTCCTTTTGAGTCTGTTTACATATGTACGTGCCCATATATAGGCCAGTATACACCCGCATGCTCCTCCAACTACAATTCCCCACCATACGCCCTGAGATCCAATACCAAGGACGAAAGCGAATAAGTACGCAAATACAGAAATAAATGCGACTTCTCTAATTATGGTCAGGATCAAGGAAGTTGTTCCTTTTCCCATGGCCTGGAATATTGAGCTTGCGGTTATTCCAAGAGGGACTACAATGTAGAACAGACACATTACCTGCAGGAAAGAGGCTATTGATGGCGCAAGAAACGCGCTCTGGGATGAATAGGCGAATATACCTGAAATAGTTGGCGCAAATATGTAGGTAATAATGCTGGTAACTACTGCAATTGAAACGCCTAATTTTATGGAGTAATTAAGCGCAGTAGAAACATTTCCGTATTTTTTAGCACCATATGCTGCAGCGGCAACTGTTATTGCTGCAGTACCTATTCCGATAGCTGGAATCATAGCAATGTTTACAACTCTCCAGCCTGCAGTATAAACTGCAACAGCATCTGTTCCTCCAGTTGTAACCAGTATAATGTTTAAAATTATACCTAGAATGGACATTATGAGGAACTCAGCACTTGCAGGCATTCCAACCCCTAAAATATCTTTTACAACCCTTAGACTTGCTTTAAAATCATCAGGGTATAAAGATATGTAAGTGTCACGTTTCAGCAGCAGCCAGTAAAGAATTAATGCTGATGAGATACCTGAAGAGATTACTGTTGCCCACGCAGCCCCTGCAACTCCCATTCCGAGAGAGTAAATGAATATTGGGTCTAAAACTATGTTCAGGATTGCAGTTGCAGCCATTGCATACATGGCTCTTTTAACATCTCCTTCGGCCCTTAAAATACCTGAGGCAACACTTGAGAGGATCAAAAATATTAACCCTCCAAATACTATTTGGCCGTATTGAACTGCAAGGCCAAGGGATTCACCAGCTCCCATAACTGTGAGAATTCCTGGAAGAGATACTAATATAGCTATGGTTAAAACAGCAGCAACTATGATCGTCATGATTAAAGAGTGTATGGCTGCATTATCTGCGCCTTTTTTATTTTCTGCACCTATACATCTTGCAATTAAGGATGTTGCACCTGCCCCAAGACCATTGCCTATACCAACAATGATCATGAACACGGGCGTAATGAAACCTAATGCCGCAAGTGCATTTGAGCCAAGCCCTGCAACCCATATGCTGTCGGCCAGGTTGTATGCCATCATAAGTAGCATAGATATTATCATGGGCAAAGCCAGGCTTCGGATCGCCTTTTCTGGATTTCCAGTAATTAAAGAGATACGTTTGGATATGCTGTCTTCTTTTTGAGATTTATCTAAGTTCATTTTTATTTTTCACCATTTTTATGTACTTTTTCAAGGCTTTTCATAGCCAGTGTTTGCAGTGTGTTTAATAATTTGATGTATTCTACATCCGATAAGTCGAAACAGACTGATTTTTCCCATTCTTTATTAATTTGATGAATTTTGGGTACTATCTGTCTCCCTTTTTCAGTTAAAAAAAGGAGGTATTTTCGACGGTTTTGCGGGTTTATCTCGCGGTATATGAATCCATTGTCTTCCAGCTTTTTTAAAGCGCGGGCAACAGTTCCCTTATCAATGTGCAAATGAACTGCGAGATCATCCTGTGTTATACCTTCTTTGTGTGATAAATGCATTAGAAATGGGACCTGGCCTGCAGTAAGTTCCAAATCTTTCATTTCATTATTTAGATGTATTATGCGTGTCCTGTGTATTATGGATATGAATACACCCAGAGGAATATCTTCTGGGGTATTTTCTATTAGTTTTTTAGTGTGATGCACTGTAAAATTCACCTCAAGATTTAATTTGAGTTCAAATTAGCTCTAAAAATCTGTATATTTGATAAATCATGTTTACAGTATTTTAAGGGCAGTTATTCTCTATAAATAGTTATCAGAAAGTATAATGGCATTAATAATAGTTTTAAAGCCTTTTAAATATAAATAAAAAAAGATTTATTATTAATATTTGCATATCCTACTCTGTTTTCATGGTATATAAATATGTTGTTTATGCAACAATTGCAGGTACAACAAAGTAGGATAGTTAAATTAAGGATCTTTAAATTGTGTTACTAAGTTGAAAATATGGAAAATCTTGAGAACGTGATTTAATTAAAAGTTAGATTTTTAAAATACAAAATGGATTTGGATATTAAAGAAGAAACAGAGTTTATGGGTGCGAATTTATTATAAAATTTAAAAAGAAAAAAACATTTAAAAATTTGGTTCATGATTTAAAATGGAATTTTGATTAATTAATAA
>DADN01000099.1:0-270 GCA_002509665.1 Methanobacterium sp. UBA8 | reverse complement strand
ATACGGGTGTTCCTGCAGTTAATTCTGGCTCTTCAATATGATTTTGGGCTATTTTCTTAGCTTCTTCTGGAGATATTTTGGCTTGACTTTCGCTGTTATTTGGTGTGTTCTCTTTAGCAGGTGCATTACTTGTAGATATGCCTTGTTGTTTCATGTTAGAATTGTTAATGGTGTTATTTGTAGAATTTGTGGAGTTATTGTAATTTGTATAATTAGCAAATACCAGAGCTGCGGCTAATATTACACATATTAAGATTATTACAGATATTG
>DADN01000078.1 GCA_002509665.1 Methanobacterium sp. UBA8 | reverse complement strand
AAAGCACGTATCCATTTATTATAACTACTTTTAACTTCTTTAGTAGGAGTCGGTGATTGAGTTATATGTTCTCCTAGTGGAGATGTTAATCTTTCACCGCAACTTGAACAGTATTTAGCATCATCTGGATTTTGAGTTCCGCAGTCTTTACAAAACATATTAGGGGCACCTTCTAATTAATAAGAGATATTAACGAATATTATTATATAAAAAATGTTAATTCTCTTTTTATTTAAATATACCATTATTTACTTCTTGAAAAAGCCGATAATATAACGAATAGATTTAAAAACATATCTTATATTTTAANNAATTTACAACATTAGGCGCGTTGTACATGATTTTTAGATTATATACCGTTTATAAATTCTTCTTTATACCAGTAAAACACCAGTTTACCACCGCATTCACACCGATCATAGAAATCTTCTGGATTTTCTCCTTCCTGAAGTTCATAACAACCCCCACATTCACTGCATACTAAATATCCATTTGTTTCTTCTTCGCCTTGTTCTAATTTTTCATTACAAAAAATACAGAAAGTAAAATTGGGAGGGTTTTGAGTTCCACATTTCCGACAGCGCATAATGAATCATCTTATGTATAAAATTAATATTTCCTAACTGAAAACATAAGATATGGTTCATATCAGTATTTAAATTTTACTCGCTTATTTGAGTTAGTAAATCCTAGCATCGATACCCATATGCCATTTACCCGGGCTTCTAGAACGGACTTTCCGTTTATCAAGAATTTCAACCTTTCTAGGGTAAGCAGCTTCTTTAAGTCTCGCAATGGGTTTTTCGAAACTTTCAGAAAACTCATAGTAGTGAATAATCCCTCCATGATTTATATGCTGCACTGCAGTGTCCAGAAATTCATATGCACTTCCCGGAAGATTCATGATTATCCTATCAGCTTTAACGTCTTTATTTTCTAGAACTTCTCGGACATCTCCTAAGATTGGGATTACTTTATCCTGAACTTTGTTAAGCTCGATATTTTTCTCCGCGTATTTATAAGCTTCAGGGTTGATATCAACGGCATAAATCCTCACGTTATGGCTTTTTGCAATTAGCACTGGAAATGGAGCAACTCCTGCAAACATGTCCACTATTACTTCGCCGTCTTTTACACTATCAGCAACTCTTTTTCTCTCAGTTGCCAGCCGAGGGCTGAAATATACATTTCGAACATCGAGCATTAACCTGCACCCGAATTCCTGGTGAACAGTTTCAGATATATCTTCTCCAGCAATATGTTCCAATTCTCTTGTCCTTATAATTCCTTTAATTTCACTTGTTTTTCTAAAAACTGCTTTTCTCTTTGTAAATTTTAGTGCAGCTTCCCCAATTAGCTCTTTATAATTTTCCAGATCATCAGGAATCTCTAAAATAACAACATCTCCAATTATATCAAATGATCCCCTTATTTCATCAATTGTTTTATCATCAATTTTACCCTTCAGGTAATCTTTAAGGCTTCTAGGGCCTTTTTTTTGTATTTCAAACGTAGTTTCTATTATTTCGCCTTTTTGTCCCATTATTTCCTGCATATCTAAATCTGGCTTTTCATTAAGTGGAAATATAACAAAATCATCTTCACGTTTTATTCTAGTATCAAGGTTCAGTAGTGAGTGATTCAATAAAATTTTGCGCACATCATTTGCCATGTTTTTTGGAATTTTTAGACCTATCATAATTTTCCTCGTAATTAAAGCTTTAAGCTAATATAGCTAAATATTATCATGATTAAAATATAATCATTCTGATGGTTATTATTTAACTTTAAAAATTTTATGAGTAATCTTACTCTTTTAATTTGAAGTTTAAATGTGTTTATAACATAGTTAAAAATTTTTATATGGAAATAGAGGTGTTAATATGCTTTATTTTATTGGTTTAGGACTTTACGATGAAAAAGATATTTCTTTAAAGGGAATTGAAGCTTTAAGGAAGGCTGATGTTGTATATGCTGAATTTTACACTGCAAATCTTTTTGGAACAACAATAGATGCATTAAAATTCATGATAGGAAAAGATATAGTTGTTTTGAAGCGAAGTGAAGTTGAAGAAGAAAATATCATTTTAGAATCTGCTAAAGATAAAAATGTTGGATTTTTAACTGCAGGAGACCCACTAATTGCAACTACACATACAGATCTGATGATTGAAGCTAAAAAAAGGGACATTGAAACCACAGTTATCCATGCATCTTCCATTTTGTCTGCTGCTCCAGGACTTGCAGGACTTCAAGCTTATAAGTTTGGAAAAGTCACCACCGTACCCTTCCCAGATAAAAATTTCTTCCCACACTCACCATATACAGCCATACAGGCCAACATAGAATTCAATGCTCATACACTGGTACTTTTAGATATCAGGGCTGACGAAAACAGATATATGACTGTAAATCAAGGTTTAGAATATCTCCTAAAAGTTGAAGAAGAAAGAAAAGAAGGAGTTATAACTGAAGATACCATAGCTGTGGGAATTGCAAGGGCGGGTTCGGATAAACCTTTTGTACGTGCAGATAAAATTAAAAACTTAATTAAAGAGGACTTCGGCGGGCCTCTTCACTGTATGATTATACCTGGAGACCTTCATTTTATGGAAGCAGAGTATTTAGTAAAGATCTGTGGAGCTCCTGAGGAGATTCTTGATAATCAGTGAACAAATATTAATTCTCGGATTGTAAAAAATATGCGAAATGATAATGATTTTGGTGCAAAACCATTTTTGAAATGGGCTGGTGGAAAAACACAGCTACTTGACGAATTTGATAAAAGATTACCCTCAAAAATAAAGGACAATAAAACCATTGAAAGGTATGTTGAACCTTTTATTGGTGGAGGAGCAATGTTCTTCTTTTTAAAGAGAGAATATGACATAAAAAAATCATTTCTTTTTGATATTAATCCAGAATTAATAATAACATATAAAGTTATACAGGGAGATTATAAATCATTAATAGATAGATTAAGCGAAATTAAGCATAAACACCTTCAAAAATCAGAAGGCATGCGAAAGGAATACTACTACCAGATTAGAGACAAATACAACAAACAAATTGAAAACTTTAATTACAGCAGTTTCAATGATGAATGGGTCGAAAGAGCTGCTTATCTGATATTTTTAAACAAAACATGTTTTAACGGGCTTTTCAGGCAAAATAGGAAAGGAGAATTTAACGTTCCATTTGGACGTTATAAAAATCCTAGTATCTATGACGAAGAAAATATCATCAAAGTAAATAAAGCTTTAAAGAATACTGAAATCTTTTACGGAGATTTTACAAGTTCCATTGGACATATACAAAAAGATAGTTTCGTATATCTTGATCCACCCTACCGCCCACTAAATAAAACCTCAAGTTTTACAAATTATTCTAAAGATGGCTTCTTTGATGAAGATCAGGTCAGATTATCAATGTTTTTTGAGCAAATGGATAAACAAGGAGCATATTTGATGCTCAGTAATTCAGACCCTAAAAACAAGGATGTTAATGACTATTTCTTCGATGAACTCTACAAAAACTACAATATAAGCCGCGTACCTGCAAAAAGACATATAAATTCAGATGCTTCAAAAAGAGGAGAAATTAATGAATTGATTATTACGAATTACTTTATCTAAATATTGATTAATCTAAAATTATTTATTCTCTACTTCAGATTCAACTTTTCCCCCTATTTTTTCCATATAATCACATTTTTCAATATTTTGAAGAGGAATTATCACATGTTTGATGCCGTCTTCTTTAGCACCGTATGTTACTTCAATTAAGCCCCTATCTTCATCAATTTCGATTTTTTCCACCCCAAATTCTCCTTTTTTGAAATTATGAACATTTTCGTTGATTAAGCTAACCTCAAGTTTTTCTATCATTTTGTTCACCTTCCATCTGATACTCATAATTATGTAACTTATTATTCAAGTATTTTTGAGCACTGCACTTTCTTTTTTAAATAATTGCAATATTTTTTAGTTTTTTCAAATCATACCTAGTCCATTAAAAAGCTAGATCCTGATTTAAAACTTATTTTTAGCAAAACTTTAAATACCAGAAAACTATATGTTAAAAATAACCTATGTTAAATTTAACATAAGTTAAAAATAACCTATTTAAAAATTGGATGTGAATCAAATGGCAAATACAGATCTCATTATTTTAGGCATGATTTTTCTCATGCCAAGTCATGGGTACCAGCTCAAAAAGAATATCAAAGAATCCTTCGGGAATCCATATTTCAAGCTGAATAACAATGT